>NZ_JBDOPO010000292.1:0-8156 GCF_039830215.1 Rubritalea sp.
AGCCTCTTTTGGATTCCTTAAAATTTGGTGGGCAATTTGTGGTGAGCCGAATTTATTCAGTGCCTGGATTCTAAGTTTGATCGCTTCTTTGAGTCAAAGATTGGAAGGGCGCTATAGCCTTTGAACGCAGATTCTATAGTGTACACAAATATCACGTCTTGCTCTTTGAGTGGGAGTATATTGTGGTACGCCTTCATGCACTTATCCTTAAAGAAGTCCTGTTGGTAGTTCTCTATCGCTAGTCCTATTATTCCGAGAGGGTGCTCCTTAGATGCTTCTTTAAGTAGTGTGATTGCGAGGGCTCTATTTTCAGGTATCTTTCGCTGATCGTAGAGGCAAGATGCGTGAACCGTTTTTCCTAGGGTACTACCTTTTTCGCCAGCTAGTTTGGAACGTTCGTAAATTTTTTGGATGTCGTACTTGCAATGATTTTTACCATGCTTTGAGCAATAGGCACATTCAGCTAAGGCATCCGAACCGTTAGTTTTTAGGCCTGCAGCCATTTTCTCTTGAGACCACGGCTTGCCGTTCCATTGCCCGTCAATCACAGCACCCAATGATTCTGCTGGTAGTGCGCAAAAAAAGAATAGGAGTAGAAGGGGGAGGGTGTTTCTAAATTTGATTAGAGCTTGGTATAAAGTTTGAGACACGTAGGCAAACTACAGTGAGCTAATTATTTATAACGCTCAAAGATGGCGATCTAGTTAGGTTTTATCCAGAGACTCATGTGGATGTGGCCGCTGCTTGCTTGGTAGTCCCAAACCATGCCGGGAAGTCCGCATTTGAAGTCCCACTTTCCACCGTCGATACAACGCTTGGTTGGGGGCTCGTTATAAAATGCGATACGTGACTTTTTGAGGCCGCCACGGCTGAGATGAAGAGTCTCAATTTTTTGACGGACGGCTGGAGTGAATATGCTGAGTCGTTGGTTCCATGTGTTGGCTAGTTGGGCCTGAGCCAGTGGATTGAGTTTGGCGAATTCAGAGCTTTGACCTTTAGCCATGGGGCGGCTAGCGACCGCTTTCTTGTTTTTTATCAAGACGGATGGGTCATTGATGGTTTGCCAGAGTTTGAGCAATGCGTCTTAGTCCTTTTTCCATAGCTCTGGAGGATTGGCGCCTAAAAGGATGGGGCCAAATTCGTTGAGTTCACCTTCTGCCACCGAGAAGTTGACTATGGTGAGGTGATGCTCAGCGAGTAGGAATGCGAAGTCTTCTTTTTTTCTAGGGTCATCAAAGCAAGCAATAAAGTACTTGCCGAGCCCTGCGTCACCATCTTGTTTCGCTACTTTATTAGCCATTTCCCAACCTTCGTTAGAGAGGACGAGCTTTATGGTGGATCCGAATAACGCTCGTTGTTTCTCGCTGAGATCCTTGATCTGAATGCCCGCTCGTTTGCCTCCATTGTACTGCATTTTCCAACGCAGTGGGTCGTCATTCGATAATAAGCATTGCTTATTTTGTGCCGCATCGAGGCTGTCTAAAAAGAGGCCAGTTTGTTTAGCAAAGAGAGTGTCGAAATTCTCAGCGGATAACTGAGTACATAGGCACAGGGAGAGCGCTATGATGTGGCGAAAGAGTTTATTCATAAAGGGGGAACGTAATGGGAACGGGAATGGGATTCCAAAGCTATTTTTATTAGCCGCGGAGTTTATGCCAGATGCGAGTATCTGGGTTCTCTAAATGACTGATTGGCTCGTTTGTTAGATCGAAGTCTACGATGATTTTCTCCAAGAGAATGATCGATGCCACTGCGTCGTAGAGCGCGTCATGCCAGGTTTTTTCTGGGACAATCTCAGTCACTTTGCTTTCGAGTCCGAGTGCTTTACAAAGGTCGCCAAGCGAGTGGCTTGGTAACTCTGGCCATGCGGCTCTGGAGAGCTGTAGGGTATCGATCCATGGACCAAATCCGTGGCCAGGGAATGCGTGAAGGAAACGTTTTTCTGTGCCATGACCGTGAGCGACCACCGCGCGCTGTTTGAGGCGACGCTTTATTTGGGGCCAAAGCAACATGAGTTTAGGGGCGTCACGCAGGTCTTCATGAGTGATGCCGTGGACTTTTTGAGCAGACCAAGTGATGTCTTGTACGTTGTGGATATAGGAAATCCAGGTATCGCTGACGCCTGTGTCAGAGCACCACGTGCATGTGCCAATTTGAACTGGCGCATCGGTCTTTCCTGGCGCTGTGCCCGCTGATTCGAAATCGATGGCGGTGAAAATAGTGTCCTTAATCATGGCTAAATTATTGCCTGGGAATCCACAACAGCATGGTGCTAGGGAAGGGGCTCTTGAGCGTGATGGTGTCCGAGTTTTCATCGGATGCAATACTGAATGCAAGACCGGATTGCGAGGAATGGAGTTGCATCATCGCTCCGGTGATGAGATACTTCTTCTTTAAGAATTGTCGGTTGTTGGTCCATTTTTCCTTGAGTGCCAATGTATAGAAGTGGTGCAGTCCGCTAAGTGCACGTTTAGAAATGTAGGCTTTTGCAGAACTTTCCTCAGGGAACCCAGCCCATGTTTTGGTGAATGCTGAGTCAGTTGTTAGGTTGTTGCCTGAGTCTTCTATCCGCTCGAACATAGAGATGCTACTCGCGATAGTGGTGGTGTTTTTGATCTCATCAAATGAAATGATCGGTTGGTAGCCAGCAATGGCATCGGAGAAGTAGGCTGGCAGTGTGTAGAGTTTACCCGTAGCCGTGACCTGCCTTTTGAATAACGCATTGCGGGTGGAGATGAAGTGGTTGAGGATAGCTTCGAGTATTTTGTGTGAGCCATCGACTCGAAGAGCGATGTGAGGTCTGCCAATGCTTTCTTTGCCGAGAAAGAGGGTTTCGTTGTCATCGAAATCGACACAGATGTGGATGGTTGGACGCGAGGATTGGAGAAATGTTTCCATCTCAATGCCCGCGATGCGTTGAGTTAAAAATGCCTCAGCTGCCGCAGGTGTCCCAATTTCTTTATGTAGTTCCCTAAGTAATGCTGGAAGTTGGCTGAGGTCGAGCGCCGCTTGAATAGCGATGTCGGTTGACTCGGGGGCTGCAAATGGTGTGTTGCTAGGGGGGGCTGATAGGGCGAAAATTCCCAGCTTTTTCCGATCAATGGAGATCTTGCTTAGCCATGTATCTTCGACTTGTCGGGTGCTGTGTTGGATAGTGTCGAGATCTTTGAGTCCTAATACTGTAGTGACTCCCTCAATATCTACAGTCATTCCAGCGCCATCGTACGCACTCTGAATATATTTCTCTAGGGTTTTGAGAAATGGAGCGGCCGGCATTTTTGCTTCGTCGGCCGGGGCTACAGTCGTGCTACTCGAGGCTGCGGGTGATGGGGCCTCGGCATGACTGAGTATGCTAAGTAGTAAAAGAGCGGGAGCTATGAGTAGAGGTCGCATGGCTTATGTGCTCTAGTGTTGATGAAAATTTGTGGATCTCATAGCCCTTAGTTTAGAAAAGCGTATTTTAGAGGCTTTCTATGAGAGCTCATCAGAAAGTTCTAACTTGCTTGTGAGGGCTTATGAGGTAGGGCGCCTTGTGGAGCACTAGGCTCTGATGTTACGGGGATCAACTCTGAAAATTGAGTGGTCAAAAAGTGGAGTTTTTGCGTCACGCGTGTGATGCGCTTGCTCGTTTTGTTGACCTTTCCTGAGCTGGCGACGGTGAGGTCGTTAATGCCTTTGTGGAGCCTGCTTCCATCAAAACTAGGAAGCTTGAGAGAGAAGTCGATAGAGTCATTTACTTCTGCAACCTTGCGGGAGGAAGAGGTCTTCAGGTTACTTGACGATTGGGAGTTCCAGATAGTGATGCTAAAGATGAAAGAAGCCACAGTGCCATGTAAGATCCACATCGGCTTTCGAGTGTGGCTCTTCGTTTTAAAGTTGATTTCAGTGAGGATGGGATGTGTGAGCTGAGCATCACATCCGGCATCTTGCTGGTAGCTCGCTAGACTCTCTGAGCATCCAGAGCATTGCTGGATGTGGCTCTGGGGATCAGTTGGGAAGGATCAATCTTGGTCGAGGCAATCCGAAATCTGGAGCATGTGTTGGTCGCATTGATTTTCCATGGCTTTATAGATTGGTGGTTGGCTTGCTGGGAGGTGAGATGTTGGTCAACTAGAAGGTTTGATTTAGCGAGTGCCTTGCGAGCGCGGAAGAGAAAGATTTTGACATTTGCCTCAGATTTATCGAGAGTGTGGGCTATTTCTGAGATGCCTAGGTTTTCTTGGTATTTGAGCCATAGGGCAGATACTTGGTCTTGACTGAGAAGGCGTTTGGACTCATCCCAAAAAGAGTTGATATTGTTCGCGATGTTCGAGTTGCGTGCTGAGGCTGGCTGAGTCGAATTCCTCCTCATCTTCGCATACACCACAGGGTTCATTATCATAGTCTTCCATGCTTACTAGTGACTGAAGCAGTTCTCCGTGTTTAGTTGGCAGGGGTGTATTGTGGGCGAACTGGAGACCTAGATCCTCATTGGCGAGGCTGAAGGCAAAGCTATTGGAGGAATTAGTCAAACTCGTGACCAAGGTATCGATGAGTGGTTGGGCTGCTTTGAAGTCTTCATCGTCAATCCAGTCTTCTTTAACAGCAGTGGCGTAGATGTCTTTGAGCTCACTGACAATTTTTTGGGAAACGTAAGCCATGGAGTTTTCTTTGCTTGGCATATCTTTCCACGTGGCTAGGAATGCTGGATCGTCGATGAGTGGGCTTCCTGATTTGCTGGTGCTGTTGAGAAACTCCTCGGAGCTTGCAATCCATAGTTAATCCTTGTTGTTGTCGACCACGATGAATGGAAGGTATCCTTGTATCATGTCCTTGAATGTTGTTAGGAGTTTGTAGGTAACCACTCCTGCATCTTCTGTGCGTGTCATTGGCAGGCCATTGCTCTCAATGATTTTGTCACCTAATTTGTCCCAAATCCAATTGAGTCCGTCGATTCTACCGACAATTGCTGGGCGACCCATGCTTATTTCACCTAGGTCGAGTTTTGAGTTTTGATCGAAATCAATGGCCGGGGTGAGCGTGGCATTGGATTTTTTAAGCGCGTCTTCAATAGTGATACCAAGGGGCTCGATGTCTTTTTTGAGCTCGCTGTCCGCTTGCTCGGATTCACCCATTGTTGCCGCAAGTGAACGAATGAGTTCAGGCGACTTACTCAGATCGAGAGTGAGTTGAAATGCTAGATCAGTCCCTTTAGGGGACATCGTTGGAGCCTTGAATTTGCTGACTTTTCCGCCAAGCAGAAAAAAGAAGCCTTTGTTGCTACCTCCAGTTTCAATGTACGCTTGGTTGAGCCAAATGTCCTTTTTGAAGGTGCTGCTCTTGGCTAGGCTTTTGATGTCGCCTAGTCCTGAAAGCGCGATGACGTCTTTCACGTTGAAATTTTAAGGCACCGGTTCGCCGGTTTCCTGGGCGACTTCAATGAATTTTTCTAGGTAACTAGTGATGAGTTCGATGTCACCATCAACGCGATTGAGTTCAATGTGGCTGCCAGCAAGGTCTACCTTTGAGGCAGCAATGCTTAGTGATGGATTGATGTCGGCTGCCTGTGCCTGAAGCCCCGATGAACTGAGCATGAGAGCAGTGGGCAATGTGAGGAATGTGTATTGTTTCATTAAATTACGAATTGGAGTCTTTAAGGAGAATCTGTCCGAGTAACGCGATCTCTTTCTATGGGGACTTAGCTCTGGTGCAGCACTTGGTTACGAAAAAGGTTAAAAAATGCAGAATGCCGGTGGATATCCCATAGGAAATCCTTGTGTGAGCTTAATTCTCACTTGCAAGTTTTGGTTGGAGACGCATTGTTTGCGGCGTGAACCAACTGCCTGTAAAACCTGGTCTCGACGAGTTTCGTACGCTTTCAAAGCGCGGAAATGTCGTTCCTGTGTATGCTCAGCTCGCTGCCGACTTCGAAACTCCAGTCTCCGCGTATCTTAAGATCGCCGGTGAAAATGGAGCATTCTTGTTGGAGAGTGCTGAGAGTACTGACGCTGGTGGTCGCTATTCTTTCGTAGGTAGTGAGCCCCGCGCCGTCTTTAAAGCGTATGGAAAAGAGATAGAGTGGCAAGTGGGTAACGATACTCAATTTTTCACAGCTGAGCAGGACGTGCTCGCTGAGCTCGAAAAACTCATGGCTCCCTACAAGCCCGTGACCCACGGCGATGCTCCTCCGTTCTACGGTGGCATGGTCGGTTACTTAGGTTACGATGCCGTGCAGCAATTTGAGCCAACAATCACGGAGGTGCCCGAGGATGATTTAGGCCTTCCTGATGCGGTGTTCATGCTGGCGGACAGTATGCTTATTTTTGATCACAAACTTCGCCGTTTGTTGGTTGTCTCGAACGCTTTGCTCGATGCTTTTGAATCTCCAGAGGCAGCCTACGCAGATGCTGTGGCGAAGATTCAGGCATTGATTCAGAAGCTCGACGAATCAGTTCATGTGGCTCCACTCAATGGCTTGGTGGAATATGCTAAGCCAGAAGCGAGGAGCAATACGACGCAAGACGAGTACGAGGCAATGGTGCTAAAGGCTAAGGAATACATCGCTGCCGGTGATGCGTTTCAGGTTGTGCCGAGCCAGCGCTTCGAGGCTGACTACTCTGGTTCCCCAGTGAATCTCTACAGGGCACTGCGCCATGTGAATCCATCTCCATACATGTTTATTCTCCAGCTCGACGGGTTTTCGTTGGTGGGGAGTTCACCGGAAGTGCATGTGCGCTCGGTCAAAGGACGCATCGATATCCGACCGATCGCTGGCACGCGCTGGAGAGGGAAGACTGATGAGGAGGACGACGCGCTCGCTGCTGATCTTCTTGCTGACGCGAAAGAGTGCTCTGAGCATTTGATGTTAGTTGATCTAGCAAGAAATGATGTTGGACGCATAGCTAAGCACGCCAGTGTTACCGTTGATGATTTCATGATTGTTGAGCGCTATAGTCACGTGATGCACATTGTGTCTAACGTGCACGGCGACCTAGCAGATGGGCACAGTGCCTACGATGTTCTACGCTCCACATTCCCGGCTGGCACGGTGAGTGGAGCGCCAAAGATCCGCGCAATGCAGATCATCAATAGCCTTGAGAAGAGCAAGCGTTGCAGCTACTCGGGGGCGGTTGGTTACTTCGGCTGGGACGGGAGTCATGACGGCTGCATCACGCTGCGGACTTGCTTAGTCAAAGACGAAAAAGTCTACGTGCAGGCTGGTGCTGGCGTGGTTGCTGATAGCAATCCAACCTACGAGTTTGAAGAAACTCGCAACAAGGCGATGGGCATGCTGCGTGCAGTAGAACTCGCAAAAACTATCAAGAGCGAATAACCGAACGAACCATGCTTTTAGTAATCGATAACTACGACTCCTTTACCTACAATCTCGTCCAGTATTTTGGCGAGCTTGGTCAGGAAATGAAGGTGGTGCGTAATGACAAGTTCAGCATCGCAGACATCGAGGCGCTCGCGCCGACGCATATCTGTATTTCGCCCGGTCCTTGTACCCCTAATGAAGCGGGAATTAGCTGTGAAGTCATCAAGCACTTCGCTGGCAAAATTCCTATCTTCGGGGTGTGCCTTGGACACCAATCCATTGGTCAAGTTTTTGGTGGTGAGGTGATCCGAGCTGAGCAATTGATGCACGGAAAAACTTCTCCTGTCCTCCATCATGGAAAGAGTGTTTTCAAGGGGCTACCTAGCCCTTTCACTGCGACGCGCTACCATTCGCTAATCGTCAAGCGTGAGACGCTTCCCGATTGCTTGGAGATCACAGCTGAGACAGAAAATGGAGTGATCATGGGCTTGCGCCACAAGGAAATGGAAATCCACGGCGTGCAGTTCCACCCAGAGTCGATCCTTACCGAACACGGCAAGGACATGCTCCAAAATTTCTTGGATATCTAAATTTTAACCACAGGAGGCACGGAAACTACAGAAGAACCAGAGTAGTGTTATACGCGGATTCTTTTTTTACACTTTCTATAAATTCTGCGTTTTCCGTAGTTCCCCCCCCTACACAACCCAATCCATTAGTACGATTGGTGGTAAAAAAAAACATTCGCGGTCAAATAAACATGAGCCTAACACAGTCAGATATCAAAGCGGCTTTACCCAACTCGGGGCTCCGAGAGGGGGCGCAATGGTTGTTTTCGCCAAAGCCCTTTGTGTTGAGC
>NZ_JBDOPO010000186.1:0-1936 GCF_039830215.1 Rubritalea sp.
TTCCGAACCCGGAAGTGAAACACTTTAGCGCCGATGGTAGTTGGGCGATAGGCCCTGTGAGAGTAGGTCGTCGCCAGTTTATATGTCCGCTTCTAGCTAACGCTGGAAGCGGACTTTTTTTGTGCCCAGATGCTTGAGGAGTACCGAACCCACTTTTTATAGTTAAATGGTGAACATCGGTAGTTGCCAAGCAGGGGATTGGCAGTCCCGTGTACAAAAAAGGAGTAGATTGTTACAGCTAGTCCGTTGGTGTTCTATATGATGTGTGATTCTAATCTAGGAAGCTGCTAGTCATCAGGCTGATGAAGCGTTTGCCAAGGCTGGTGAGTGTGGCTTGCTTGCCTGTGCCACTGAGAATGCCTTTGGTGTGGTACTTATGATTTGATTGGGTTGGGAGAACGTAGGTGACAGTTGGTCGAAGTACTGCGCGATTACTGGTGGAAATAGCGAGAGGGAATCCTGAACTTGCAAAGCTAATTTCCCAAGCGGGTGTCATGACTGAATGGTCACCTTGTTTTATCCATGTGTAGCGTTGCGCTAGATCAAGTTCGCGCCTGCGCGGGACGGTGACTTTGAAGTACGTCGGTATTTTAGATATAAATGAGGTGAGTGATATACGTGGATTATTTTTGTGTCGGAGAAAGAGTTCAGACACATTCAATCCATTCATATTGAGTCCACTAAAGTTACCGTGATGATTTTTGGACGAAAAATAAGCTTTATGCCATTCGGCAAAATTCTTGTTGGCCATCACTCCTAGTTCTAGGTGTAGGTGTGATCGCTCACGGGTTATTCCAGCTCCAGTATAGCCCATCTTGCCTAAAGGAGATCCAGCAGAGACTATGGAGCCTGTGGAGCAGGTGATCGACTGAAGGTGCGCGTACAGGCTGTAGAATGGACCGCTCCCCCAATTGTGTTCGACCACGACGTAATGGCCGTAGTTTGAGTTGCCAGCCACTTTGTTAGTGTAGACAACTTTGCCGTCTGCGATGGATGATACTATATCCATCGGTCGGCTGTAACGATCACGCTTTATAGGGCGGATGTCGATTCCTTCGTGGAACTTGGTGGCTATGACGCCTTCTGGGGTGCGACGAAGTGTTCTAACGTAACCATATTTTCCAGCTGTCCATGGATGGGAATCGACACCTTCAAAATTTCTGAAGGTGTACATGTAAAACTTTTCAGGAGTCTTACTAAAGAGGTATTGGTTCTCAGTGGGGAGTTTCAGGTTGAGAGTCGATTCTGCTGCAAGGTTAGCAAGAGTAAAAGTTGAGCAGGCTAGTGCTGAGAGTATAGATCGCATCATGGATTCTGAATCTCAACTACTGTTTTTTCTCGTACTTGAGGCGAGTCTTCCAAGCTTTTTCAGATTCACCAATGCGAGGGATGAGGAAGTTACATGCATTGAGCATGTTCTTATCCACACCTCTCCAGATGGTTATGACGCGACCGTCGACTTGACGGTCGATGTAGAGCATGTCGACCACATTGCCATTGATCGTGCACATGATCCATTTACCCGCATACTGACCTGAAGTCATTTTTAGTCTGCTAGCTCCAGCGCGGTTGAGCTGAAAGCTCACTCCGTACATGTCAGGATTGTGTGGTGAGGGAAATGCGTTGTAGGCGACAATGTCGCTTGTGGTGATGAAAGGGGTCTTGCTCATGAAGCGCTTGCCCTTTGGGGTTTCAATTTCGAAGGTCAGCTTCTTTGATTCGAGATTTGCAGCCTCAGTATGGAAGGCGATGGTCATCGCCGATTGCTTTTTACCTTTAGCAAAACTGAGGTTTGCCGCAAGCGAGGCAATAAGTAGGAAGAGGATAAGGCGCATAGTGCATGGAAGGTGAAGGATGGATTGCTGGGTGTGAAGAAAATTATTTGTGGATTTCTGAATCAGAGGAAGCTCTAAAATTCAGCGAGTGCTATCTATTG
>NZ_JBDOPO010000115.1:0-8116 GCF_039830215.1 Rubritalea sp.
CCCCTGCTGCCTTCTGCTATGCGATAAAATCGTTGAAAAATGTCTCCAACGCCTTGTCTGACTCACTTTGTTTTTTCTTCATTGGTCGTATTTTATATATGCGACCAAAAACACAAACCTCTACTCAGGCTCAGTGATTTACAGTTTATATTGAAATCCTGACATCCATTCTTTACTGATCAATTGGCTGCCCTGATCGGTGTTGAAGATCTTGGGTTGCCGACCTTTAATTTTGGATGTAGTACGTGATTCCCCAAGACAAAACGTTGTATCCATCGTATTGCACACTTCCCATCAAATTACTGCGCGAGTCTGCCAGTCCATCACAGTAATCAAGTTGGCGTTGTCTCTAGGCATGGGTGTATAATGAGGTCAGTACACCAGACTTATTCGCAGCCGTCACAGGATTGTCTCTGAGAAGGTAAGGATAAATCTCGTGTGCCTTCCCACGTTTGCTGGTGTCAAGCTTGGGAACCATTGCTTGGATTACTAGCAATCTTATTAAGCGACGCACTCGCTTCCTGCCGATTTCATATCCTCTATCTCTGAGTTCATGAATCAAGTTGCGCTGACCCATGTGGCAGTAGTTGAAATGGATTTCACCTGGATACAGCATGATCTTGTGATCCTCCTCACTGATCATAGCCCTTTTGGGTTTTAAGCGGTTGCGGTTGAGCTCTAGCAAAGCTGATTGTTGCCTAAGTGATAAAGCGTGCTGAGTATAAATCATAGCTTTTCGCTAAGATCGATTCCCAGCTGTTAGCACTTTTTTAGAAGAAAGTCCTTCTCTAGTACGAGCAGCCCCACTTTACGCTCCATCTGAGCTTCTTTGACTTCGCGTTTATTCAACTCATTTCTTGGAGGCGTTAGAGTTCTCAAAAAGCTCAATCATTCTAAATTCGAGCTCTATTTAACGGGGCGACTTCTGCGTCCACAGCACTAGTTAAGCCGAGTAAGTCGAGGCATTCCAGAGACGAAAAAGCCAAATGTGGGGGGATATATTTGGCTACTAAACTATCGCGACGACGCCCTGATAAATGCCTTTAGACATGATGCAGCAGGGTCGAGAGCCTTAAGATTAGGTCAGCAAAGTCTGGGGGCTTTGGGGCTAAGGATTGACCTTTTTAACGAACATCGCTTTGAGTCCGATGGAGAGGCCATCCATTTTGCAGGAGATCTCGTGGTCGCCTTTTTCTTGGATACGGATAGGTTTGGACTTGGTGCCGCTCTTGAGGACATTGGAGGTGCCAGTGAGCTTTTTGTCTTTGATCATCTGCACGATGTCACCATCTTGCAGGATATTGCCGAAGGCGTCTTTGACCACGCGTGGGCCAACAGCCTCCTCTTCTTCAACTTCAGCTGGCTTGTCCCATTCGTGGCCACAAGTCATGCATTCAAAAATTGTTTTGTGCTCCGCAACGTCATCCATAGTGCAGAGTGGGCAAGTAGTATCAGACATGCTCCAGCTATCGCTGGAGGAGTGTGAAGTTGCAAGTGTGAAGTGATAAGTTAGAGGGCTCGCAGCGTGTGTGGAAATGGGAGTATTGAAAGTTCGAACTTGGCGGAGTGAGCGAAAAGACTCTAACGTAAATGAATGTTTTACCTAAGTCGATGAAGTCATGGTTTATGACAGTTGGGGTTCTGCTATTTGTGCTGGTTGCTGCGGGGTTCATGTCTACCGGGCATATAGATAAATGAATCACGACCAGCGCTCGGTCGAACGCTATCAATAATGGGAAGCAGATTTATACTGCTCTCTTTTCCTATGCCAAAGATCACGATGGGATGTATCCGAACGAGCAAACTGCTTTGGCTGAATCTGATGAAACCGGAGACAGTGCTGAGGCTTGTTTTACTCAGTTACTCAATGCTGGGGTCATCGATGATGAGCACGTCTTTTGGAGCAAGGAGAACATCGTCCTAGGGACCGTGAATGCAGAAATTCCAGACAATGATGGTGTGTTGACTACAGGTGAAAACGCGTGGAGTTACGTGCGCGGTCTAAGTACCTCATCGCCTACGAACACAGTGATTATCTGTGATGCATCAAAGTCTCCCAGGGTGTTCGATAATTCAGTGTGGGAGGGGCAGGCTGTGGTGGCGAAGCTCAATGGCTCAGTGGAGATGATGAAGATCACACCCGCTGGTGAGCCCGATGGAGGCATATACGATACGCGTGAAGGGAAGAGGGTGAAGTTATTCAAAAATCTGCCAGATGGTGCAAAGATCTTAGTGCCAGGTTTGGAGTAAGCGATGTCTATCGCGCCCACACGATCTATACTGACCTTGGACCTTGAGACTTTAGACACTGGGAGCTGTCGAAGGTCTGAAGGTCCAAGGTCGAGCTAGCAAAGTCTGGTGACTTTGTGGTGCGATCAATCGCGGCCAAGCGATGTGGCTAGACCTTAGATGTTGGAGTGGACTGGTCTGCCAATCGTCTGCAAAGAAGCTGGAAGCATCTTCTTTGGCACGAAAAAGCCCTGCTGGGTGCATGATCACCTAGCAGGGCTTAGAAAAATGATGGTATAAAATTGCGAAGCAGGTGACTGGCACTTATCGCTTCACACTTCTAACTTACCCCTTTTTATAAATCGACTTACCTGTGGACTGAAGGTCGTCACAAGCTTCTTTCATGCGCTCGCAGAGGCCTTGCTCACCCTTCTTGAGGTATGAACGTGGGTCGTACTTGCCCTTAACACCGACTTCGCCGTCGATCTTAAGAACTGACTCGATGTTCTCACAGATGTGAGTAACGACTGGGCGTGTGAACGCGTACTGAGTGTCAGTGTCGATGTTCATTTTGATCACACCGTACTCGAGAGTCTCGCGGATGTCGGAGAGCTCAGAACCTGAACCACCGTGGAATACGAAGTCCATTTGTGAAGCAGCACCGTGCTTAGCAGTCACAGCAGCTTGGCCATCACGAAGGATGGTTGGCTTGAGCTTTACTGAGCCTGGCTTGTATGCGCCGTGTACGTTGCCGAATGTGGCAGCGAACATGAAGCGACCAATTGGCTGGAGTGTCTCGTACACCTGAATCATGTCTTCAGTAGTTGTGTAGAGCTTCTCAGCTGGGAGATCAGATGTGTCGTGACCGTCTTCTTCACCACCTACGCAGCCAGCTTCGACTTCGAGGATGATGCCGAGCTCAGCACACTCCTTGAGGAGTTCTGCAGAGATCTTCATGTTTGCGTCGAGATCGATAACTGATCCGTCAAACATGTGGGATTGGAAGAGTGGACCTTTGCCTTCTGCGATGCGCTTGCGTGAAGCGTCGAGAAGTGGGCGAAGGAAACCGTCAACCTTCTGTGGGTGGCAGTGGTCAGTGTGAAGTGCGATGAGTACGTCGTGCTTCTCAGCGAGGAGGTGCACTGCTTCAGCGAGAACGATAGCACCGTATGCCTCGTCTGCTACGGAAAGACCGGAAGCGAATGAACCGCCACCGGTAGAAACCTGAATGATTCCGTCAGAGCCGGACTCGGAGAATGCTTTCAATGCGCCGTTGATGGTCGCGAGTGAAGTTACGTTGATTGCAGGATACGCGTAATTACCCTTTTGGGCTGCGTCGATCATCTCTGCGTATTGTTGTGGTGTTGCAACTGGCATAAGTTCGCTTTAGACCATGTCTAAATGATGTGCAAGGGCTTAGATTCTTCTGCTATGTCAGCAAAGGTGGATGGTTTGGTGATGAGTTGAGATTTATTGATCCATTAAAATGAGACAGTTCCGTGAAGTTAAGCGATTCGGTAGCCTTGGCATGTTGGCGATGAACCCAGTGGATACAGCATTTCGTGACGGTAAAACCGAAGAGAATGCGGAAAAATATAAAGTGGAGCGTGAGTGGTTCTTGAGTGTGGGAATGTTCTGCAGCCTAGTAGCGCGCATTTGAGCACACTTTTACTGGTGCTTTTCAGCTAAAATGCTAGTTAGTTAAAGTAAAGTTACGGTAACGGCCGTTCATAGATAAAAAACATTCATGGATCAAATTTGGATTTGGGTAGGTATTGCCTTTTGTTTGTCGCAGTCGGCGATGTTTTCTGGGCTAAATTTAGCTTTGTTTTCATTGGGGCGAATGGGGTTAGAGGCTGAGGCTGAGAAGGGGAATAAGGCGGCGAAGTCGATCCTTAATCTACGACAGGATTCTAACTTGTTACTGTGCACCATCTTATGGGGCAATGTCTCGGTCAACGTATTGTTAGCGTTACTATCGGAGAGTGTGTTAGCTGGATTTGCTGGTTTCGCGTTCTCGACGGTAGGCATCACATTCTTTGGTGAAATCATCCCGCAGGCGTACTTCTCTCGCAATGCTTTGAAGGTGGGGGCTAAGCTGACACCCGTGATTCGATTTTATAAGGTACTGCTCTATCCCTTAGCTAAGCCGTGTGCGCTTATTTTGGATGGGTGGATCGGTCCGGAGGGTCCTTCGTTCTATCGCGAGCGCGATATTGAGATTATTTTAGAGAAGCACATCGATGAGGACGACAGTGAGATCAGCGCCAATGAAGGACGTGGCGCGCTCAATTTCCTAGCTCTGGACGATCGTAAGATTTCTGAAGAGGGTAGCGTGATCAAGCAAAGTACAATCATCAAACTACCAACAAAGATGGATCTGCCTGAGTTCTCTGACTTTAGGACTGATGAGGGAACTGCGTTTCTCGCGAGTTTGAAGGTGAACCCAGCAAAGTGGCGGGTGATCACTGATGAAAATGACGTGCCTCTTATCGTACTAGACACGCCTGAATTCCTCGCCCGTTATTTGGCCTATGACGGCGAGGTAGACATCTATCGCTTTTGCCATCGACCGATTTTGATTAGCGACGAGGATGAGACTCTAGACTTAGTACTAGGGAAGTTTGTCGTGGAAGCAGATGATCGCAATGACCACGTAGTGGACCAAGACGTGGTGCTCTACTGGACTGAAGAGCAAAAGCGTATCATCACGGGGGCAGACATTTTTGGACATCTACTGAGAGGTATTGCCCAGCGCGTGCCGATGGATCCATCGGATCGAGCTGAGGAAAGCGGGCTGAGGCCAGAGAGCTAGAGGAGTTGCAGTGAGGAATTAGAATGAAGAATGAACCATTCTTACGAATAGGTCAGTGCCGCGGTGTGACGAGGCCGCTGAAGGCGGCCATGCTCGTTGTAAGAAAGTGACTTCACCACAAAACACATTCAAGAGCATGACCGCCATAGGGGCATTGGTTTGAATTCCAATAAAACTGACTAGGTGGTGCTAAGCTGTCGCTGGAAACAGCCACCAAGTCTCTAAAAGGAATGAATTATTTAGATATCAGATGGTTTGGGAAATCGCTGACTCTTTCACAAGCAACCTGTTCCATTACTTGCTGGATCTGTCGTTTAAGCATGGTGAAAGTGTGGTGACCACCATTTTTGCCGAGAGCTCCAACTCCGTACATTGGGGTTCGGCCAAGGAAAGTGAAGTCTGCACCAGAGGCGAGAGCATTGGCTATGTCTGTACCCGAACGAATACCTGAGTCCATCATGATTTTGATCTGCCCCTTGAATTGCTGGGCTAGTTCAGTGAGTGGGACAATGGTGGATTGGCCAGAGTCGAGCTGACGTCCGCCGTGGTTGGAGACGATCATGCCGTCGAGGCCGAGCCTAATGGCAGCCACGGCATCCTCAGGGTTGACGATACCTTTGATGACGATGTTACCCTTCCAGTTATCTCGGATAGGCTTGATTTTTGCCTCAGTCAGGCGGCCTGAGAAGGTTTTGTTCATGAACTGAGCGAGGTGCTTCATGTTGAGACCTTTTGGAATGTATTCTTTCATGGTCTTGAACTCGGGGGCTCCTGCCGCGAGTTGGCTGAACGACCAGGTTGGGTGAGTGCACATCTGAAAAATATTACGCGCCGTCATGCGCGGAGGAATGGAAAGACCATTCTTAATCTCCTTCGGGCGATAAGCAAAAGTGGGGGTGTCAGCGAGGATGACGAGGGTGCGGCAACCCGCCTCCCATGCTCGGTTGAGGAGTTTATCCCGCAGTTCGTCTTCAGCTGGATGATAGAGCTGGAACCAGAATTTCCCTTCTGTGATCTCAGCAACTTTCTCGATGCTAGCGGTGCCTACAGTGGAAAGAACAAATGGCACATTGTGATCGAATGAGGCCTTGGCGAGTATCTCACAGCTATTTGGCCACATCAGCCCTTGAAGGCCTACTGGAGCCACACCGAAAGGTGATGCGTAGGTCTCGCCGAAGAGTTCAGTCTCTTGGGTAGCGCCTTTGTAGTCGCGTAGGTAGTAGGGCTTGAGCTGCACTTCGCGGATGTCGTTAGTGTTGCGCGCGAGGTTGACTTCAGAGAAACAACCACCGTCGAGGTAATCGAATGCGAAGCCGGGCATGCGCTTCTTGGCTTGAGCTTTGAGGGCCTCCACTGATGGAAAGCGTGAGTCGAAATAATCAGTCATGATTTATTGGGGTCTTAAAGTGTTTGGGAAATAGGTTAGCATGGGCGGGACTCTACTCTGAAGGAATAAAGGTTATCGCCATTCGTTTTACTCTTTTTCCACAGCTCCATAGGAGCGGTCGAGGTGGACGTATCCTCCATCAGGGTAGAGGAGCTGGCCCGTTGTGTGACTAGAGCGATCTGAGGCGATGAAGACAACCATATCGGCCATTTCCTGGCTTGTTGTCATGCGTGACTCGAATGGTATGCGTGACTCGATCTGCTTTTTCGTCAGCTCTGGGTTTTCCAGAGTATTGAGCCAGTTTTCGTACATTGGCGTCATTACTTCTGCTGGCACGATGGTGTTGACGCGGATACTGAACTTCGCAAGGTCGAGCGCCCATTCTCTGGTGAGGGCATTCATCGCACCTTTTGATGCAGCGTAGCCCGAGGCACTACCTTGGCCGGTGTTGGCGACTTTGGAAGAAATGTTGATGATGAACCCTTTGCTTTTTTTGAGGGCCTCGAGTGCGAAATGGGTGAGAGCGAAGACGTGGAAAATGTTTTTCTGCAGTGATGCGAGAAAGTCTGATGGGGAATTACTGAGGGAAACTCCATCGTTAACTCCGGCGTTGTGCACGATGCCATCAAGCCGCCCGTAGTTAGCGAGTGTCACTTCGATAGCATTCTTACAGGCTTCTTCAGAGGTGAGTTCGGCTTCGATTACTAGGCCTTTTCCGCACTTGGCAATGAGCTCTTTACCCACTTCAGGGGAACGGCCGACGATCACTGGGATGGCTCCTTCGGCTGCGAATGCTTCCACGCAGCCTGCGCCAATTCCCTTTGATCCACCAGTGATGATGACTACTTTGTCTGTGAGGTTTAGGTTCATGTGTAATACAGGTCTAGGGAGTGCAGGAAAATTTGCAAGTCTAGATTACGGCAGCAGCGAGAGTCGGGCCGAGAGGCATAGGGCTAGATCCACCAGAGTCCTGAGAGGAAAACTTAATCTATCAAGATGTTCTTACTAAGTAGGTTGAGTAGAAAATACTCGGCCTGCTGAGTTCAAAGATAGCGAGCTCCGACTGGCTTGTCACGAAACACAGTTGAGACCGCTTCATTCCTTCGCACGCAGACTCAAGCCTTACCTAAAACGGATCGTAAGTTCAGCAAGGTGCCATCCCGACACGAGTATCTTAAAAGGTATGGGTATCAAAATAAAAGTCATCAAGAGAACCGACTATGGTATTGAGATCACGATGACCTCTTTCTGAAAATTAAACACGCCCTCCCCGAATCCAGTGACACCGTGGTCTAAGCTGCGGTTACGTGAATAGTCCATCGCTGTGTCGCCTGGCCTGAAGTGAGCTTTTCCCGCAAACCGTGTGGCAAAACCAGCAATTACAAGTAATTGAGAAAAGGGGTGGATATCTGATTGTACTCCAGTGGTGCTCTTGATCGTCTTAGTGTGTGTGGGATCTGGTTCTGATTTGAATGTGCTTGGGTGGGTTTACTGCTCACTTTGCAGCTTGGTTGTGCTAAGGCCAGCGACGATGGAAACTCTGGATGGTGAGCAAATAGTGTAGGTCTATGCTTGAGTAAAATGGATTCCTTGTTAGGCAAAACGCTCCATGGTAGATGTACGGTAGAGGTTGTTGTTTCTCGTCAGGGTTGGCTGGTCTTGTTTATCGAATTGGAAAGGGGGGG
>NZ_JBDOPO010000139.1:0-8048 GCF_039830215.1 Rubritalea sp.
CTTAACGAAGACACCAACGAATTCATTCGCCAATATTTCCCAAAGGCAACCGACTTACTCAAGGTGAGCTTGAGTAGGTTAAAAAAGTAGAAGGTCTCCTCAACTCTCGACCAATAAATGTTTAGGCTATGCAGCTCATCATGATATATTTTAAGCACCAACCCCGATTGCGCTAGCCTCTTGAATCCGCGTAAAGAACATAGCTACAATAGCGCAACATGTCAGAGCTTCTACTCAACGCTTCAAGGCGAATTATGGCCTAAATGTGGGTATTTTGAAACAAGGGTAGAGGCGAAAAAAAGCCCTTCGACCATATCGGAGTTGATTAACAATACGCATCGAAGGCATACATTAATGGGAAATATTTCGCCATACGAGTTAATAACTCAATACATTCAAATTTCTCTAACGACCTAAAAAATCTAACCTTCAGATTAGGGTTCTACCTGATCGAAACTCTTGGTGAACACTAGGCTGTCTTAGCTCTTTTTGCTACCCCAGCGCATGCTTGGACGCTCGATGTAGTAGTAGGCTACAGAACAAGCGAATAATGTGAGGGTGATGAGTAGGGTGAGAGGTACAAGATTGAACGGCCAGTTGCCCTTTTGCAGTCCAAAGATTGGAGTGATGAAGTTGATGTGGAGAAAGTAGAGGATGTGTCCATGAAAGAGATAAATGGAATAGCACATACCGCCTATTGTAGCGATCAGCGGCAGAGACAATAGGGATTTTAGAAGTCGACCTCTGAGGATGCAAGTAAATGCAATGAGCAATAAGTAAGCCAGCCAGGAATGCGATCCATTGATTTTGAGAGCGAAAGGAATAAATAGCCAAGCTGCAATGCCTATAGCATCGAACACGAGTGCGGAACATGTAGAGTTGCTCCGTTCTTTCCAAAATTTGAGGTAAATATCACCGAGGAGTAGGCCGGCAAGAAAGAACTGAAGTTGGCCCAATATCGATCGAGACCAAATGCCACTCGGAAATTGGTGACCCAAATGATTCACGCAGGAATAAACTATGTAGATGCTAGAAAGCAAGATGAGGTATCTAAGAGTCGAGGACCGTAGAGTGAAAATTTTGCATAATAGAGGAGCCAGGAGGTAGAATTGTATTTCAATCTCTAGTGTCCACGAGACAAAGAGTAGTGGGTTTAGCTCACCATTGTAGAATAGGCTATTAGAATAGATAATTCCAGTAGCGTAATGCGCCAAGCATTCTAGGAAACTGACCCCCTGAATGATTTGAAAAAGCAGTCCTAGAGTGAGAGCTATTAAATAAGGGAAGCCTATCCGCACCATTCTGCGCGAGTAGTAGGTCTTGAGGTTGACCGGGTTGCGCCCTTTTAGAGAATGTCCAGCAAAGGGGAGTGCTAGAACGAAACCGCTGATGACAAAAAAGACCTGTACGCCAAACCAGCCTTGGCCGATAGCGAAGTTGAGCCAGTCCCAGTTGACCGGAAAACTCACACCTTGCGGTATTGGATTCGCAAAATAGAGAATGTGAGCGTGGTAGAGAAGCACAGCCATGATGGCGACGAAGCGGAGACCGTCGATCTCAGGCATGTAGTTGCCGGAGCTAGTCACGCGTGAAAACCTAGAGATCACGGTTTTCAACTTGGATGGATGTGTTTTATTTGGACTCACTGCTCACTGAAATTTTGGCAGATACTATAGGGGATATGTGAGCCGTCCAGTGTGGATACATGAAATCTATGATGAGTGAGAGTTGAACTCAATTTTTGATCTGCCGAAGTATTAAAGTTTTCCAAATTGCAAACTTAGGGTAGAGGTGGTGCGTGAAAAACGAAGCAGTAGGAACATCGGTGATTGAGGCCTGCTTGAAGGCTGGAGTTCGGGAATATGTGGTGTGTGCAGGTGCTAGAAACCTGAGTATTGTTGAGGCGCTAGTAAGTAGTGACGATGCGGTTATCTGGTCACATTTTGAAGAGCGTTCAGCTGGATTTTTTGCATTGGGGAGAATCATGGACTCACGGGAACCATGTGCCATTGTGACAACTTCAGGCACGGCGGTGGCTGAACTCTTGCCAGCTCTGGTTGAAAGTCATTATCAAGGCCGCCCGCTTGTTGTGATCACGGCCGATAGACCAGCTGAGTATCGTGGCTCTGGAGCTCCTCAGTCGATTGATCAAGTGGGTATTTTTTCGAACTATGTGGGGGGCTGTGTTGATGTGGCAGAAGTGGGGAGGGAGATGTTTCAGGAATGGAATGGCAGGGAGCCGTGGCACATCAATGTTTGCCTCCAGGAGGACGAAGTGGCTAGGCCCGTGCAGGCCAGTTTGATACCATTTGCTAGCAGACGGGAAAACTTTGATGTGAGTCAACTAGTGCACTTCTTTGCGAATTACTGGAAAGGCTTGGTTGTTTGCGTAGGTGGACTAGAGCCAGAAGATCGAGAAGAGGTGTTCAACTTTTTAAAAGAAATAAAAGTACCAGTTATCGCAGATGCAGCTTCTGGGCTAAGAGAATTACTCGGTCCCCTACTATTGGCCGACCCTGAAAGGTTGTTAAGGGAAGCTTCGCCACAATCAGTGCTTCGTATAGGTGAAGTTCCGGTAGGTAGATTTTGGCGTGATTTGGAAGGTCAGCCAGAGGTGGATGTATTTTCGATTACGCGAACGGGCTTCTCTGGCTTAGCTCGCGAGAGCAATGTGATACTTGGTGAAGTCGGGCGAGTTCTCAGAGGCTTAGGTGAAATCGGGGAGCTTGGAGATGCCTTAGACATGTTGGCACTCAGTCGTGGCCGCTGGGGGCAGATTGATCAGTTGCTTGAGATGTACCCAGATAGTGAGCCTGGAATGGTCCGAATGCTTTCTATTTACTCCACTGTGGCTGATAGTATTTACCTTGGAAATAGCCTTCCTATCCGTGAATGGGGACAGTTTGCACAACGCGATTACCCGTCAGAAAATGTGCGCGCGAACCGTGGTGCCAATGGAATTGATGGCCAGTTGTCGACTTGGATAGGTTTAACTCACGGTCTAGATGATTCATGGAGTGTTGTTGGTGACCTTACAGCCCTCTATGATATGTCTGGCCCTAGTCTACTCGATGGCTGTGAGGCAAGTGGCCGTGTGATTGTGGTGATCAATAATGGTGGAGGTAGAATATTTGAACGTTTGCCAAGAGTGAAGAACATGTCGGAGCCAACTCAGCAAATCGTGGCAAACACACATGGTTTCGAATTTGAGCAATGGGCTCAAATGTGGGACATGGATTATCAGAAATTCACCAGCACTGATGCTATTGATATTGAGCCGGCACAAAAGGCATCAGTGATCGAGTTAGTGCCCAGTGCTCAGCAAACTAAGGATTTCTGGGAAGCTTATGCTAAACTGACATTCTAAAATGGGTAGCATCAAAACTAGTAAAGAGAGTGCCCAAATAGCACGTGCGATTCTTCACGATAGGCAAGCCCGTCGTAAATTGATGATGGGCATGTTACTTTTTTGGGTGGGTATGCTGGCACTAGGGACTTGGCTTATAGATGAGTTTTTAGCGGAAAGTGTGTGGTTGTTTTGCATCTATTGGGGAGCATTATGCGTAGGAGTGCTCTTTTTAATTCTCTTTTGTGTGTACGACATGCTGAAGGTCATACAGGAGCGATAACTTTTGAGGTGGAGCTGGATTGGCTCTTTCTCATATCGTACTTGTTTGTGAAAAGACTGAAATTTCTACGTAAAGTTTAAAGATAGAGTAAATTCTTGATTTTCCTCTGGTCATCGGGCGCTTCAGTGTTCACAAATAGTGAGATGCATGAAGAGAGCGACACATACGGACCACTGGCTTTGACTGGCCGTCGTCGTTTCTTAGCTGTACTAGGTGCATTTGCTGGATCTTGCCTGATGTCACTGCAAAACGCAAAGGCGGGTTTATTTTACAGTACCAAACCTGTTGCCGGAATACCTCAAGATTGGGTTAACCAAAAAGGGAATGACGTACTTCGCTATGCTAATTACATCAAAGGCCTACGCTTGAAAAATGTTACGCCGTATATGGTACTGAAACCACACTTCAAAGCCCGTGGCAGAACTAAGAATAGCCTTCCTCCCCGTTATATGTGGAGCCGTATAGCGCCAACGTTGAGAGTTATTGATGCAATGGCTTCAAGTATGAGATCGCCTGTATCTGAACTGCTCTCCATTTACCGCAGCCCGGCATATAATCGTGCAGTGCGTGGGCGTAGCCGTTCTCAGCATTTAGAGAATCGAGCTGTTGATGTTCGTTTTAAAGGTGTTTCTGCCTACACGGTTTCAAAGGTAGCTCGGAATATTCGTTCTCGTGGTAGATTTGCTGGTGGTGTTGGTCGCTATAGTAGCTTTACTCACGTTGATACTCGTGGGCATAATGCAGATTGGTAATAATCTATTCTGTGTACATCGTAGCTTATTGACTAAGCAGTTTACTGGTGAATTCTAAATGGAATTCATACAGAAAGTCATTTGGATATCTGTGGTTAGAACTATAGAGGAAAAGTAGTACTCCAAAGATCAGCAGAAGAAAATTCTGAGCCCCGTGTTTTGGTTTTAAGCATGCGAAAGTGAAGTCACTCACCACTGGTAACAATATCGCTGGAATTAGCCACTTAGGGTTACATTGAATCATTCGGATGCGAGTGAGTATGAGAGAGGCCAAAAGGAAGAGCAAAGACGTGACCACTAAGCAACCTTGCCAGAGTCTGGGCTGAAAGAAGAGAAATGTAGCAACGAGACAACTGAGAACTACCGCGACAGTAATTTCGATAGGAAACGGAGGTTTTTTGTCCTGCGTCACACGAATCTGTGAAGTTATCCCAGCAGCACCTTGCGCTCGTATGCCTTGAGAATTTCGCAGGCTAATTTGCTCTTTCCTTTCGGGCCTGGGCGGCATGGCTTGAGCCATTTTAAATTCTTCTGTGAATTCCGGGATCTGAACAGCTGGAGTCCATTCTCCAATTCGATATTGATAGATGGGGTCATTTGAGCGGATGAACCCTTCTGCAATGAGTTCACAGATCTTTGAAAACTGAACCGGGCCTTTACGCTTTCCATCTATTGAAAAGTACCACATGTCTTGTGGTCTGACTTGATTGACACGCTCTGACATAGGAATCATATCCTGAGCTGGCGTAACTGTTTTAGCTCTTTTACTATTATCAAATTCAGCTTGTTGTTTTGCAGATAGCTTCACAGTGGCTTTTGTGATAGGCGCCAGCGAATTTAGCATCGAATTATTTAAATGACTATCATAGGAAATTTTAGAAAGACTTTTAATAGCGTCAATGCCTTCTAGCTGCAACAGAGCATTTAGTGACTCTCGGCAACTTTCAATACGGTCCTCTTGCTTGTAGTGAATATGTGACTCAAGCCATTCACAAAAAGAGTTGGGAAGATTAGGCAGGTGCTCTTTAATGGGAATAAAGTCATTGCGTATGTGCGACGCCATAATGACCACGGAAGAATCGCCAGTGAAGGCAAACTCTCCAGTAAGGGCGTAGTAGAAGAGGCAACCAATGGAGTAAATATCAGAAGCCTCAGTGTTGACATTAGACTCGATTACTTCAGGAGCCATGAAATGAATGGAGCCAACAATCCTCTGATGCCCACTTTTACTGCTGGAAGTATCATCCTGTGAAGGAGACATACCAAAGTCTAATACGGTAGCTTGGTAGTTAGAGCGATCGAGCTCAGTTAGCATGATATTGCAAGGCTTCAGGTCACAGTGTAAAATACTGTGTTCATGCGCTGTAGCCATAGCGCTCAGTAGTTGCGTGGCGATGAAAAGAAATTGTTGGAAGTCAAGATTTCCTTCTTTTACTACTTTATCGAGAGTGACACCCTCGATAAGTTCCATGATTATATCTCCTCCAGTTTCAGTTTCAATAACATCGTATATAGAAACGATGTTAGGATGTCTTAGACCAGCTAGGACTTTGGCCTCTGTTAGTAATTGCTCTTTGAGCTCAATGTGATTCGTGTAATTCTCTGTTTTAAGACGTTTTATGGCGATGTCGCGATCCAAGTGAGTGTCACGAGCTTGGTACACGCAACCAAAGCCTCCGGACCCTATTTTTCTGGTGATCTGGTGTCGCTCCTTTCTCATGTAATCTTAAATATTTTTTATCGCCCTAATAGAGACTATTGGCGAGGAGGTAGTAGAGGGGGGAATGGGCTAGGGTTTGTTCTGAGAGCTTCTGTTTCTCTCTCTGACTGAAGGGGGCGAAAGCTAGCGCTATGCGTATCTAAGCGGAATTGAACGGCATTGAGTTCGCGGTTTAGCTCAGATTGTTGATTCCTCATAGTATTTTGTAGTTCTATTAGTTTGTTGAGTTTTCTCTCAACTTGGCTACTGCCGATAGCATGTGCATCCGCCACTGGTGTTGAATGGTGAAGTGTTTCAGAGTCCAGTGCAGACGTGTAGTAATGAGAGCCATTTTTGTGCAACGTATTTGCTGTGTGTTGTAGTTCCGGTTCTATGGAGCCGAGGCTCTGTTTATGGTTGAGGACAATTCCAAGTGAAATACCTGTGATGCTCGCACACGCGACTGCTAAAAGATTGTGCATATTGAGTCTTTATTTGGGGAGTGAATCAACAAGAGCTGCAAGATTAGCAATACTTTGATCTAAAGAGTTTCCAGCTTGTTCTAAATTATTGGTGGTCGTACGGAGGGAAGCAGAAATACTGTGAACTTGTTGATACCCACGTCTAGGTTCGTATCCTGGTTCTCTTGCTTGGATAATCCTACTGGATATTTCAGGAACAAGGGTGTAGGGAGTGACGCTGAGAGAAAGTGTTTTACCTGTAGTCAATTTGACTTTGATAGGGTAAGCTTTTTCTTGCTCAGCTGGAATATAACGCCAGCCAATAGGAGGCTTTTGCATCGGTTTAGGAGCCCATGGAGTAAGGAGCTGAAAAGTTCCAGTTTGAGCTTCAGATAAATTGATTTGCTCCGGTAATTCGATCTTTACGGTGACTGGTTCATTAGGCTCAGGTAACCTCATATCTTTTGGTTGCCTAGGCAAAGGTTCATGTTCTACTACTACTAATACTGATTCTGGCGTCTCTTCAGACTTTTCTGGTTTGTCAAGGTTTTCACTAGGTTCCAAGGCATCAAGACTTTGTGAGGTTTCTACTTCCTTTCCAGTGAGGGAATTGTCTGAATCGTATTCAGTAAGGTCGGTATCATCTACAATGATGGCCGCAGGTGCATCTTGGGCCATACTCGAAAGAGGTAGAAGGAGGAATAAATAGATAGAAACGTAGTTCATTAGTTTGAAAGCTTGATTGTTGATGCACTGTTTTCAGGAAGCATACTAGGGTGTGAGCTCGATTTTTGTGGAAGTGAAGGGCTGTCGGCTCGAAGCGCCGCAACAGGTTGAGCACTCATAAGTAAACTATCCCAAGCCAATTGTATGTTTTTGCCATCTTGGTGAAGCTTTTTAATCTGTGATTGGTAAATTTTGAGCGCGCGCAAGACTCTCGACGCTTCATGTGCCTGCTCAGGCCCGAATCTAAGGGCGCGCGTTTTATAAATAACTGGGACTTCGAGAATGATACGCTCTGATGAATTGTTGCTTTGAGCCGTGATTACATGCTGCACACGGTCGTTGGTCTCTTCAAAACCAACCAAATCTTTAGTGGAATCACTCACTGGGAGTGGAATGTTTGAATTTTTATTTACTGCGCTTATTTGTGCAGGGGCGGCACTGCTACTTACTTCTCCTGGGAGTTTTGAATTAGCTAGATTGGCGAAGCTATTACTTGTAGTCATGGTCTCATGTTTACTTGCAGTGTCAGCGAGGTCTGATTGCACACTAGGGCCTTCTTGAGCTTCTGCAGTCGCATGGGTTATTACTGTAGGTTTAGTCACGTAGAGCCAACAGAAGAAAACAGCACTGAGCGTGCTGAAGGTGAGTAAATACTTATAAGTGAGGGTGATGTCACTGGTTGTTTGTGTGCTTGGTGTAGGCATCTTTCTGTGTTTCTAGATGGCTTCGAGGCTTATCTAGGAGGCAATACTTACATGAACGACAGATTGATTCTGTAACC
>NZ_JBDOPO010000111.1:0-8024 GCF_039830215.1 Rubritalea sp.
CCTTGATTGGTTTTGTTGTCTATCTAGTTCGCTAAGCCATGTTCGGCTCAAAAAACAAAGAAAACTTTGCTGAGATCGAGCGCAAAAAAGACGCGCTCCAAGCTCAGATTGATGAGCTCCAAAGCTTTATCAAGGAAGCTCCTGAAAAGCTTCAACGGGAACAACAAGAGCGTTTACAAACTATGCCAGCTCCAGATGAGTTGACTCAGCGGCGGCGCGAGAACGACTTTTCAAATCGACTCACCAAGGGCGAGCTCAAGAATGAACGTCGTCATCAGGCGCGTAGCGCTCTACTCTTCGTACTTTTGTTCTCAGCCATCATTTGTGTATCCCTTTGGATATATAGAATAATTGCTGCCGCGGCATAGCCTCCAACTTTGTACTTCGCCCCTTGGCAATTGGGGCAAATCCAGCGTTCTTTAATAATCTTAAAATTCGCGATACTTCCCGCTTGCACAGGCGAGACTTGCCCACTAGTGTGCGCCAGCTACGGCGCCTATGAAAGCTACTAACCAAGCCATACTCGCACTTGAAGACGGCCGCACCTTTG
The DNA here is from genome assembly GCF_039830215.1 of Rubritalea sp. NCBI lineage: Bacteria > Pseudomonadati > Verrucomicrobiota > Verrucomicrobiia > Verrucomicrobiales > Rubritaleaceae > Rubritalea > Rubritalea sp. Next base: position 551 of record NZ_JBDOPO010000111.1, read on the forward strand.
AAGGTGAAGCCTTTGGTCACACTGGAACTACAACTACCGGTGAGATCTGCTTCAATACATCAATGACTGGATATCAGGAAATAATTACTGATCCCTCGTATCGCGGTCAAGTCGTCACGATGACGTACCCACTAATCGGAAACTACGGAGTCAATCCGGAGGATGCGGAGTCCGCTTCGCCTCACGTTAGAGGTCTAGTTATTGGAGAACTCTCACCAGTTGCATCTAACTTCCGTTCACGCCAATCACTCGGTGATTATTTTTTAGAACACAAGATACTAGGAATTGAAGGAGTCGACACCCGTGCACTAACCAAGCATCTCCGCAACGCTGGTGCAATGCGTTGCTGTATTTCCACAGAACTTACCGCCAAGGAAGCAATCCAAGCAGCAAAAGATGCCCCAGCTATGGCAGGGTCAGACTTCGTAAAGGAAGTGTCTACTGACTGTAATTACCGCTGGGACAAAGAATCTAGAATCTGGAACATCCCTAGCCCGTCTCAGAACCGTGAAGGTCACTACGAGGAACTTCCGCCTGTAAAGTACAAACTCGTAGCCTTAGACTTCGGCATCAAGTACAACATCCTTCGCTCTATGCGTCAGGCTGGATTCGATGTAGAAGTTGTTAACTCTCGTACAACAGCAGAGGACATCCTCGCTCTTAACCCTGACGGAATTTTCCTTTCTAACGGCCCTGGTGATCCAGCTGCATTAGATTACATTCACTCCGAAGTAAAGAAACTCCTTGGCAAAAAACCAATCTTCGGCATCTGTCTTGGTCACCAGATACTCACTCACGCATTTGGCGGCACCACGTATAAACTCAAGTTTGGTCACCGCGGTGGAAACCAACCAGTGAAGGACCTCCGCACAGGCAAGATCTCTATCACAGCTCAAAACCACGGTTTTGCCACTGATCCTGACAGCCTTCCTGATGACGTAGAAATCACTCACATTAACCTCAACGACGACACTGTCGAAGGATTCCGTCATAAGACGCTCCCAGCCTTCTCAGTACAGTATCATCCAGAGGCTGCTCCAGGACCAAACGACGCGAAGTACTTCTTCGATGAATTTGCTGGAATGATTCAACACTTCAAGGGATAAATCTCAGAGTCCCGAAAATAATGCTCCGTCACTTCGTTCAACTTTGCTTAGCATTCGCAAGCCACACAGGACTGCTCCTGGCTGAACAAACCTACGAGGCTAACGGATTCAGATTTCAGCACAGAGACTCAGAAAAAGTCACTGTCACTGGCGACAAGATCAAAACCCTGCGTATTGAAAATGCTTACGACAGCCTTTTCATGGTGCAAAACTATGGTTCATCTATCACTCCTAAGCAATTGCTAGAAAAGATGAGCCAAAGCTTGCTCAAGCAGTTTGGAGATAAAGCCACCGAACTCACCCACAAGGCTGCCACTCGCACGCTTTTTGGTGAAGCCCGTGTTGGCCGATACATTTTATTTAGTAAAAACAATATCCCGAGTGAGTCCTTGCTCTTCACTTTCAAGAAAGGCAGCGACACCATCTGTGTGATCACCCAGATGGCACTCCAGCACAGCAAAGAGGCTGAGCGCATGTTTGCGATTATTCAAAAAAGCCTCAGCATCTCAACCAAGTAACATTCATATGAACACCATCATCTGTGGTCTCCAATGGGGCGACGAAGGAAAAGGAAAAATCGTTGACTACCTTACCGAATCAGCCGATCTCGTAGCACGTGGCCAAGGCGGCAATAACGCAGGTCACACTGTGCTCGCTAACGGCAAAAAATACATACTTCACCTAGTACCATCAGGTATTCTTTGGGGAAACAAGACATGTGTCATCGGTAACGGTGTTGTCATGGATCCCGTTGGTCTGTGTAAAGAAATCACCACGCTCGAAGAGCAAGGAATCACTATCACTCCTGAGCTTCTGCTCATTTCTGACCGTGCACACGTTGTTCTACCTTACCACCGTGAGCTCGATGCAGCTCGCGAAGCTGCTCTTGGTAAGAACAAGATTGGCACAACCAAGCGCGGTATCGGCCCGACCTATGCTGACAAAGCAAACCGTATTGGCCTTCGCCTTGCTGACTTCCACGACGAAGAAACTGCACGTGAACTCATCGACATCCGCCTTCAGGAAGCGAATGAAACACTCACTCGCTACGGCCTACCAACATTCACGACCGACGAGGTTCTTGACGAGGTTCGCCCAGCGATTGCACGCCTTCTACCACACGTAACAAACGTGATCCCAACTCTCCACAAAGCGTGGAAAGAAAAGAAGACAATTCTTTTTGAAGGAGCACAAGGTTCACTTCTCGACATCGACTTTGGCACCTACCCATTTCTCACATCCTCCAACACAACTGCTGGTGGAGCATGCACAGGATCAGGACTCCCACCTACAGCAATTGAGCGCGTTATCGGTGTTTGCAAAGCTTACACTACTCGTGTTGGATCAGGCCCAATGCCCACTGAAAACGATGACATTTCAGCCTACTTCCACGCACGCGGCATGGAGTTTGGCGCAACCACTGGTCGCGCCCGTCGTTGTGGCTGGCTCGACACAGTACTTCTCCGCATGGCCGTAATGGTAAACGGTGTTACTGACCTCGCTGTGACTATCGTCGATGGACTGGACGAACGTGAATCGCTCAAAATCTGTGTCGCGTACGACATCGATGGCGAGCGTCACGAATTCCCACCAGCGACTCGCTCAGGCTGGGACAAAGCGACTCCAATCTACGAAGAGCTTCCAGGTTGGCAGAGCGACACCACTGCTGCACGCAGCTGGGATGACCTCCCGGAGAACGCTAAAACCTACCTTAATCGCCTCAGCGAACTCGTTGGAGCACCAGTAAGCTTCATCGGTAACGGACCAGAGCGCGAGCAGACAATCATAGTCTAGTTTTAAAACTTCCCCATTTAACCCAAAAGGCGTCACCTAAAAGTGACGCCTTTTTTGTGATTTAAAATGGTAAAAACTAGTGTACCTCCATCATTAACTCAGCTAAAACCTTCTTAAGATCCTCAACTGGTATAGCGAAGCTTTCAGCCCGGTTAGCGCGAGCAATATTCATCCCCACACATTTTCCATCCATATTAAGCAAAGGCCCACCAATATTTCTAGCACTGAATGGAATGTCAGTTTGTAACACACGGGGAAAACTATCTCTACGCTTGGAATAATCTCCACTCATTTGGTCGTTTCGTGACTTCTTTTCTTTGTAGGCAGCACTTCTGGGCATGAGTTCCACATCTGCTTGCAACAAGTCACCGCCACGCTCAAATTCAATGGCAACTTTTTCACCAGCCATGAAATCACGGACACGCACAATCAGAGCCTCACGAGATGTCACCACATCTCCTCCGAATTTCTTAATAACATCCCCAGCTTTGAGACCCGCCTTTTCGGCACCTGTGTCAGGAGTCACCAGTCCTATCTCTAACGATCCTTTATCAGACTTAAACGAAACTCCTATCACAGCAGGAGCACTACCTTTGACTTCGCGAATTTTGGCGCTAACGATACCGACATTCACGCGTCGCAAGCTACGGCTCGTGGCGCCATTGGCCACGACCCACGTACCTTGAGCCAAGTCACTCACTTCAGCCCAGATCGCTGGATATAACCCTTCAGCGTCAATCTTTAGCAGAACCACATCCCAACGTGGGTCTGTAGCCACTACCTCTAAGCCCGAGTACTTCGTCTGACCAACACGGACAGATAAATTGTCCCGTCCCTCAAATTCGCTCGATTTAGCGAGAATGTATCCGTCCTCACTTACGACTATTCCGTAGTTAAAAAATTTACTCCCTTCGTAAATTACGGCTGTGCACTTTTGAATAGCCGCACGTTGTTCAGCAAAGGCAGCACGCACCTCTTTGCCATTAGTCCGCTCGTCAGTAGGCAAGCTAGCTTGAGCCCAAATCATCATCTGTGAACACGACAACAACAGCACCATACTGATTGCTCCACCCAATCCAAATGTTCGCTTCATCACTGTCTTTAAGTTCACTTGTTTAGCGTTGCACTAGGTTAAGATCGACACTCTTGAATTTCCCATCTCTGCAATAACCCAACTTTATATGATCGCCATCTGCAAGTTTTTTCATCAAGCCCCTCAGCTGATTTTTGGATCTCAAAGGCTCTTGATTAATTGATGTCAGAAGATCACCAACCTCAATGCCAGCTTGCTCAGCTGGGTAGCCAGGCTCGACTTGTGTCACCTCTAGCACCCCATCTACCTCTTTTGCTGCCACACCCATGAAACCTGTTCCTGGTTTTTGTTTCACAGCGAAGGCTCCATCACCAATAAATTCCCCCTTCTCCAGCAAGTCCCAATAAGTGTGGAAAACCTGCAGCGGCACATGCATATTTTGAGCGAGGCGTCGCCCCACACGGCTATGAATCCCTATCAACTCCCCGTTCATATCAAACAACGGGCCACCGGAGTCACCACCAATCAATACACAATCCGAGTGCACCGTAGTATCGGCTACTTTTACCATCCTACCTAAACGGACAACGGAACCTCGTGCTTTATCAAAACCTCCTGAATGCCCTAGCGCAAACACCCAATCACCGACGCGGCTCTCTGGTAGGTTATTAGCACTTTTATTCTCATATCGAACAAATGGAAATTTTTTCTCACTCTGAATTTGAAGCATGCCTGCGTCATTTTCCGAATGCAGCCCTAAAGATTTAGCTTCGTATTTTGTGCCGTCCTCCATCACTACTTTCATCGATTTTCCAACACCAGAAATAACGTGTGCAGCCGTCAACACCAAGCCACCTTCGGAAACGATTACCCCCGAGCCTGACCCCTGCCCCACTTGTATACACACCGTCGCTTGGCGTGCTACAGCCAAATGCTTTTGCAGAGACGTCTGAATAGCAACAAGATCCTCACGACTCTCTGGCACCTTTTTATCGTTTACGTGAAGGCGTTCGGCTGAAAGGGAGGTCGTTAAAGCTGCGACCCACAAACACAACGTAAGTTTTCCTAGAAATCTCATCAATTTACAAATTCTATAGACCAAAACAAGATAGCTTATGCCACCAGGGTTTCAATAACCCATTTGAGTAAATTCTCCCCGATGACTTAAACCATAAGACAAAATAAAAAAACGACCCGATAGACCGCTCTAAAGGAAACCCCCTAACCTTAAAGAACAGTGAACCTATCGGATCGCCTTGTCCCCTTGCGAGGACGATTTGATTATGCCACTACTTCCCCATACTGCAAATAGTTTTCCTATAGAATCGAAAAATGAAGTGGCCTCCTCAACGTCGCCACTGATTTACAGTGTATATTAAAATCCTGACTACCCTATCGATGACGAGTTATTGTTGGTGATTAGCATACTTTGGTAATCCATTTGTGTCGTTTGCTTTTATTGCCTTAGGCGGGTTTAAGCTGTGTGCCGTTGAGCTTCTTGGTAGTAGCTCCATGGTGTTTGGTTTGAAAGCGATTGGTGCCCTCTTCGGTGGTTGTAGAACTCCATCCAGTCATCAACACAAGTATCTAGTTCTGGTACGCTGCTGTAGCTCCAGAGTCTAAGCTTCTCATACTTGATGCTCCGCCAGAGGCGTATGATGAACACGTTGTCTCGCCAACATCCTTTGCCGTCCATGTTCACTTTGATCCCTCTAGATTCAATTTCTCCCACCCATTCTTTACTACTCAATTGGCTGCCTTGATCGGTGTTGAAGATCTTAGGCTACCGACCTGTAGCCTTGAAGGCTTTGCGCAATGCTCGGAGACACAATGCTGTATCCATCGTGTTACACACTTCCCATGAAAGTACTGCACGCGTGTGCCAGTCCATCACAGCAATCAAGTAGGCATGACCTTCTAGGCATTTGTATATATGTGATGTCAGTGTACCAGACTTCATCCGCAGCCGTCACAGAAGTGTCTCTGAAAGAGGTATGTAAATCTTGTGCGCATCCCCACGTTTGCTGATGTTAGGCTTGGGAATCATTGCTTCCTTTCCTAGCAATCTCATCAAGCGACGCACTCGCTTCCTCCCTACTTCATAACCTCTGTCTCTGAGTTCGTGAATCAAGTTGCGCTGCCCCATGTGGCAGTACTTGAAGTGGATTTCATCGAGATGCAGTATGATTTTATGATCCTCCTCAATGATCTTAGCCCTTTTGGGCTTTAAGCGATTGTGGTTGACCTCTAGCAAAGCTGATTGGTGCCTAAGTGATAAAGCGTGCTGAGTATCAATCATAGCTTTTCGCTCACATCGATTCCCAGCTGTTCGCACTTTTTTAGAAGAAAGTCCTTCTCTATACGAGTTGCCCCACTTTACGCTCCATCTGAGCTTTTTGGCTTCGAGTTTTTTCAACTCTTTTTTGGTGGTGTTAGAGCTTTCAAAAAGCTCAACCATTCGAGATTCTAACTCCCTTTTCCAATGACTGACCTGGGACGGTGCTACATCATTCTCTTGGGCGATGTCGTTTATTGAGCGAATCCCCTTGAGAGCTTCGGTGTGCTCTATTTATGAGGCAACAGGACCTTCATTTAAACTATAAAGCACAACCCTGTCTACATAAGGCAATCTCCACCAATCCCTTTGTAAGATTTCCTAATCGATTGGTTCAACGCTCAGTCAGCGATGAATTCGTCGTAACCAAAGCAACAGCGGCATCTTGGGATATTCAAACACAAAGACGCTACAGATTGGAGCATTTTCCGACCATTCATCCAATAGGCCACGGGCTACAACAGCACAAATTGGAGTACGTAACCACACTCCTAGACCAAAGAATCAACCACAAAGCCGAGCAGTCTCAACTTAACCTAAAGTCGTCAATTTGCAGAAAGCTAGCCGCTAGGAAATTGCAAATCAAGCGGTATCATTCAAATACAGGCTTGGCTGAGAATACCTTAAGCAACTAATGAATAAAAATATCTAGAAAAAATCTTTACCTAATTGCTCACGCTGTGCAGACGGTGGTTGATGGCGGTTACGGTAACTAAGTACACCGCCACTCTTTGCCCCAACATCACCGCCGAGTCGACTAGGGCTAGGATTCTCTGGGAAATATAGTTTTCGTTTCAGACCCAATAGACCTGCTGCACCTACTAGCAAAACTCCGCAAATAAGCCAACCCAACCGCTGAGTAAACTTAACCCTAGCGGCAAAGTCTAGCATGCCGACTAGTTTGTCAGCTTTGCCATTTGGTAATTCCTTCTTATCAAAGGTAGGATTCACAGTAGTAACTATCAGTTCACGCAGGATTTCTTCTACCCAAAAAAGGCGCATCGAGAGTTGTCCTACAAAACCATCTAGCTGGTCGAATACATCCGATTTTTCACGAGCTTTATGTGCCGCATTCCAGAGTAATTCTTTCACCTGCCAGCTAGGAACTCTATCACTCACTCCACCAGCCAACAAAAAGTTGGCACGCTCTGGAACTCCAATGTAATAATAAACAATAACCAGAGGCTCTTTACTTCCATCATACAC
>NZ_JBDOPO010000029.1:0-7998 GCF_039830215.1 Rubritalea sp.
TGGAGGTCAGTACTCGACGGGATTTCTATTTTCTCATAGTGATGACGATTCCGATGTACGCCGCGCTTGCTGTCCTCGCTTGGAAGCTATCTCCAACTAATATAAACCTTCTAAGCCAGTCAGCCGTCTACCTTATCTATGCAGGATTGGTAGGACTCTTCACATTTCAGGTGAGTCAGATTTACCGTGTGAATAAGACGATGCTCAAAGAAGGCGATGTTCCAGAAATATTTCGGTATAAGTTTAAGCAGGTTGCTATTCTAGACCTCAACTATTTCGTGACCTTTGGCTCAGAACTTGCCGTCGTTTCAATGTTGCCATTTTTCTTCATGGAGACATTCAGTTTATCTCCAGTCACCGCAGGCCTGCTTGCGTCTGGTTTTGCATTCATGAACTTGATTGCTCGCCCAGCTGGCGGACTTATTTCTGATAAATTTGGTCGCCGCAAGTCGATGATGATCTTCATGGTTGGCCTGGCACTAGGCTACTCATTGATGAGCCAGATAGACAGTTCATGGGCCATCCCACTAGCTGTTATAGCGACAATGTGTTGTTCGTTCTTTGTTCAGTCTGGTGAAGGAGCTGTGTTTGCTATGGTACCACTAGTTCAACGTAGAATGACTGGACAAATTGCTGGAATGGCTGGAGCTTATGGAAATGTCGGCGCTGTGGTATTTCTAACGATATTCTCCTTTGTTGATGCATCTACCTTCTTCATGGTAATTGCGGCATCGAGTTCCATCGGCTTTATAGCTACCTACTTTCTCGAAGAACCTACTGGTCATACAGCAGAAGTGATGCCTGATGGTTCTGTAGAGTTAATCGAAGTCTCCTAAGGCGTAGTACTTACTTTGGAACCCCCTAAACATACATATGTCCCCTACATCTCTAACTGAGGTAGCGCTCAAAATCTCAGTTGGCCAATGCTCCAGTGCTGGACAAAAGGATCAAAATGAAGACTGCACTGGGGTGCATGTGCCTGATCTGGCCTCACTTTACACTAAGGGGATCGCTGCGGTCATTGCTGATGGAGTGAGCGCAGCGAGCGGTGGCGGTGTGGCGGCTAGGATGTGTGTCCAAAGTTTTCTATCTGACTATTATAGTACTCCGGATTCATGGTCAGTGAAGACCTCGGGCCAGCGGGTGCTTACGGCTCTCAATCGCTGGCTTTATAGCCAGGGTCATAGTGAGGGTTTAGCTAATGAGAAGGGCTATTTATCTACGCATAGTTCGATTGTGCTGTCTTCCAATACTGCGCACATTTTTCATATTGGAGACTCGAGAGTCTACCGTATTCGTGCTGGAATTATAGAGCAATTGACCAACGACCACAGTACGCTAATCTCCAAAAACACAAACTACTTAAGCCGAGCAATGGGCTTAAACCTGAACCCTAAGGTGGACTTCAAGGAGCTTAGCGTTGAAGTAGGTGACACCTTTCTCATGAGCACCGATGGAGTTCATGAATGGTTGAGGGACGACATGCTAGGGCAATTTGTAGATGGACAGGATTCCCTAGATGAGGTTGCGAGAGCTATTGTGGATGCCGCGCTTGCCGCTGGAAGTACTGATAACGTGACTTGTTTGTTAGTGCGGGTAGATGAACTACCAAAGGCTAATCATGATGAAATTCAGCGCTTCTTGCGCGAGCGACCATTCCCTCCCTTACTTTATCCAGGGATGACAATGGATGGCTTGGAAGTGGAAGAAATTTTAATTGAGAGCCCTAGGAGCCAACTCTATAGGGTGCGAGATACTACTACCCATGAGGGTTTCGTTATGAAAACCCCGTCACCAAACTACATTGATGATCCAGCATACATTGAACGCTTCGTCGCCGAAGAATGGATTGGGCGTCGGGTGGATCATAAGAATTTGATAAAGTTGATTGAGCGTCCTCAGAAAGCCACATTCCTCTATTATTTGATGGAGGAAGTAAAAGGGGAGACTTTGGCTCAATGGATGGATGGTCACAAGGAAGACGTGGATACCTTGAAGGTGGTTCGAGTAATCGAACAAGTGGTTTCAGGAGTGCGTGCTCTCCATCGTAAAGAAACAATCCACCAAGACCTAAAGCTCGATAATATCATGTTTGCTGACGGTCTACGGCCGGTCGTGATTGACTACGGCTCGTGCCGCATCGAGAGCCTACACGGAAAAAATATCGGGGTTGAACAGCCTACAGCGCTCGGAACGATTGATTTCTCTGCGCCAGAATATCGACTTGAAATACCGTCTTCGATCGGAGTCAAATCTGATCAATTTTCAATAGCCATGATTGCCTACCACCTACTAACTGGCGGCAAGTGCCCCTACGGTGATAAGTGGACAAAAGCTAGCACTTACAATGACTTTAGTGAGTTAATCTACATCCCAGCTTTCAAGCACAAACCTATGGTGCCAGTCTGGGTAGATGGAGCTCTGCGCAAGGCTTTGAGTATCCATGCTGACTCTAGGTACACGAGCATGAGCGAATTTGTAGCCGATCTAAAGGAGCCTAATCCGCTCTATATCGAGTCAAAACACATGCCGCTAATGGAGCGTGACCCGCTACGTTTCTGGAAGATCGTTTCTGGAGTACTATTCGTGATCGTATTGCTGCAGTTATTCTTTAGGTAGTGTTATGAAATGGATTCATCTGTAGCATCAGACACGATTCATTGATTGGCTTCTTGGGTGGCACGCATCGTGCTGAATCATGTGTATGACTGAGATGAGCAAAAGGGTGCGAGAAGGAGATCGCGTCGATACGTCAGTGATATCTGATCTGCATGAGAACAAGGGAGATATCACACTCATTGACCAGTTGTTAACGGAGCAGCACACACTCACAGCAGTGGAGCGCTTTAGTCAGCAGCACGAAAATGCGACGAGTCCTATTCAGTCAAAACATTATCAAGATCTCATACCGATTCGCAAGCCTTCGACAGGAGAGCAATATGGCTTTGAAGTCGACATGGATAAATGCACTGGCTGCAAAGCCTGTGTTGTCGCTTGTCATAGTCTCAATGGTTTGAAAGATAACGAATCGTGGCGCGATATCGGATCCATACGCGGAGTTGCGGAGGGAGTTGCCGAACAGCAAACAGTCACTTCGGCGTGTCACCATTGTCTTGACCCAGCCTGTCTGAGTGGTTGCCCTGTAGGAGCCTATGAGAAGATGCCTGAAACAGGAATTGTGCGCCACCTAGATGACCAATGTATTGGCTGCCAGTACTGCTCTTTAAAATGCCCATATGACGTGCCCAAGTATGATACGGGCCTTGGTATTGTCAGAAAATGCGACATGTGCCACGATCGTCTAGCGGAAGGTGAGGCTCCAGCCTGTGTCCAGTCCTGCCCGAATGGAGCGATCTCCATCCAGTTGATTAATATCGAGGAGAAGAAAACGGAAGCAATACAAGGGGGGAGTATGGTCGCTGGAGCTTTCCGTTCGGATTACACACTGCCAACAACGAATTTCAGATCGAAACGGAAACTAACATCAAGCATGGAATCTGCTGATAAAATGGATCTCACTCCTGCACACAGACACTCACCTTTAGTATGGATGTTGATGCTTACTCAAGTGGCTGTTGGTATTTCTTTAGTTGATGGAATGGGTAGGTTGTTGGTTCCATCACATTTTGAATTCCTCACTTATGCACTAACGGCTATCGCTCTGATTTTAGGTAATATTGGGCTCGTAGCCAGCTTACTTCACATAGGTAGTCCGAGGGGTGCTTGGCGGGTCTTTCTAGGACTCAAAACCTCATGGCTCAGTCGCGAGATCGTCATCTTCGGTGCATGGATGCCAGTCTTAGTCCTTTACTCCGGTCTTGTGTGGTACCCAGTATATAACGCATTCCTCCCTAGTTTTTTTCCAAAAGAAATCCCCCCATTAGCTCTTAGTGCGTGTGCTGTGATAGCAGTAGTTCTGGGTCTTCTCAGTGTTTATTGCTCAGTAATGGTCTACGTCGATACTCAACGTGACTTCTGGACGATGAAGCGCACTGCTGGCAGGTTTTTTGGGTCAATGCTTCTTGGCGGCTTCTCAGTATTGCTATTTACGGAAGGTTTGGTTAAAGGAGATGTAACAGCAATTACTGGGATAGTATTCTTAGTTACTTTACTCTTCAAAATTTTTGTAGAAGCCTCCTTGTTAGCTCCAGCGAGAAATAAAGAATGGAGCTTTGCTAAGAAGAGCGCCCTGATTCAACTACGATCACTAAGATCAATTCTTACCCTGCGCTGGTCTAGTTTCGCTGCTGCTCTCATGTGTGGCTTAGCTTCACTCTTCCTTCCTCCAGTGGCATTGTTGGTTCTACCTATAGTGCTGCTAGGTGAATGGCTCGAACGTTGCATTTTCTTCCAGGCTGTGGTCACTCTCAAGATGCCTGGCGAACTTAATCAACCGTCACATTAGATCCCATGGTAAAACTTCCTAAAGCATTAGAAAAAGTCATCCCACCACTTCACCAATGGCACGGGCCTAAGACATCTGAATTACTACGCACGCCCGGAAAGTTTGGCTTAGGTCAAGTCCCTGAAAGATATGAACCAGATGCTACCACCAATGTGGTATGTGGTTTTTGTTCGACGGGTTGTGGACTGAATATCCACCTCAAAGAAGGCAAGGCTATTTCTCTCACCCCATCGACTGATTACCCAGTCAATCTGGGCATGGCATGCCCGAAGGGGTGGGAGGCACTTACGCCGCTTGTCACTAGCGATCGTTTAACCAGGCCCATGAACCGCAAGCAGCGAGGAGGGGAGTTAGAGCCCGTGAGTTGGGATTCAGCAATGAAGTCATTCAGTTCTAATTTTAAGAAAATTCAACAAGAACATGGAGATGATTCAGTTGCCTTTATTAGCACTGGTCAGATAGTCACCGAGGAGATGGCGTTTCTTGGTGCGCTTGCAAAGTTTGGTATGGGGATCCGTCACGGCGATGGCAATACCCGCCAATGCATGGCTACTTCTGTAGTGGCTTACAAGCAAAGCTTCGGCTTTGATGCACCACCCTACACCTACCAAGATTTTGAGGAGTCAGATGTGATTGTCCTTATCGGTTCTAACCTTTGTATTGCCCATCCTATCATGTGGCAACGCATCGAGCGGAATAAGCACAATCCTGAGATTATTGTTGTCGACCCACGCAAGACAGAAACGGCGGTGGCGGCCACCCAACATTATCCGATTTTACCGAAATCTGACCTCTACTTCCTCTACGGACTCGCCCGAGTGTTGATTGAGAATGGTTGGGTCGATGAGAAATGGATCTCTGGGCACACCAATGACTATGATGCATTTGTTCGCCATGCACAAACATTCACCGATGATCAGGTAGAGCAACATAGTGGTATCACTTCGGAGCAAATGCAGAAGCTGGCGGAGACCATCCACCGCGGTGAGCGTGTTTCATTCTGGTGGACGATGGGAGTCAATCAAAGTCACGAAGGAGTGCGCACAGCCCAAGCTATTATCAATCTAGCATTGATGACTGGGAATATTGGCCGTCCCGGAACTGGTGCTAACTCTATCACAGGACAGTGCAATGCAATGGGTTCAAGACTCTTCTCCAATACCACCAACATGTTAGGTGGTCATGATTTTGCAAATCCAGAACATCGAGCAAAGGTCGCCAAAATTCTAGGAATAGATGAAGAGCGCATCCCAACTGAATTAGGCATGGCCTACGATCAGATTGTAGAAGCCATTCACGCTGGAAAAATCAAAGGTCTTTGGGTACTTGCTACCAATGGTTCACATTCATGGATTCATCAAGAACGGTACAAGGAAGCAATGGAGAAGCTGGATTACCTAGTTGTGCAGGACATGTACTCCACCACCGAAACCGCCCAGCAAGCAGACCTCATTTTACCAGCAGCGGGATGGGCTGAGAAGGATGGCGTCTTTATCAACTCTGAGCGGCGTATTGGCTTAGTCAAAAAGGTGGCTCAGGCTCCAGGAGAAGCATTGTCAGATTTCAATATTTTCAAACTCGTTTCCCATTATTGGGGGTGTAGCGACATGTTCAACAAATGGAGTTCACCCGAAGCCGCATTCAACTTGCTTACGGAGTTGAGTCGAGACCAGCCCTGTGATTTTTCAGGAGTTAATGGCTACTGCATGGTCGATGATTTAGGCGGTATCCAGTGGCCATGTAGATCTAGCGATGTAGCAGGTCTAACAAGAGACAATCAAAGAAGACTCTTTAGTGATGGAGAATTCTACCATGCTGACACCAAAGCTAAGTTCATCTTTGATACCCCAAGAGAAGTAGCGGAACCAACTTCTAAGGAGTACCCATTCGTGCTACTCACAGGCCGAGGAACCTCTGCTCAATGGCACACCGAAACACGAACCAAAAAGTCTGCAATTCTCCGTAAACTGTGTCCCTCAACGATCTATATCGAAATTCATCCAGATGACGCTAAACGCCTCAATATAGCTCCTAACAGCCTGATCACAGTGAAGTCGAGACGAGCAACCATCGAAGTAACAGCCAGCATCACTCCCAGTGTTTCTCCTGGCCAATTATTCATGCCTATGCACTACGCTAAGGCAAACCAACTGACTCAGGCATCTTTTGATCCTCATTCACGCCAACCAAGCTACAAATTCTGCGCTGTTGAAATTGTAGCGTAATACTGAGGGTTGGGATATCCCTAACTCTCACTGTAGGAGTCTAGTGGAGGCTCTCAGATGAGTTCTGTGTTTGGTGGGTTAGCAGCATTCGCTAAAAAAACTAAGCTCTCGCGAAGATGCACTTAAAGCCATTCTCTTCGCCTAGCAATTTCTGTGATCTAAATTCGTGGCGAATAAGTTCTTCATACGGCAGGTGGAGATTTGCCACCAAATAGAGGCCGCCACCTGGCTTTAGGATGCGGGCAGCTTCTCGGATGAATGTCTTACCTAACTCAAAGCTTTGATCCTGAGCTTCGTGGAAGGGAGGGTTCATCACTACCCAGTCGAACTTGCGTTCGTGGTAGGTTCCGGCAGTAACATCGCACCATTGGAAGAGCGCTTTGTCGTGGTCATCTAGATTTAGTTTGGCGCAGTCGAGCGCTCGTTTATCGAGTTCGTAGAGAACTACTTCACGGATTCTGTGACGAGGTGTGTCCAGTACAGCCTTACTCAGAAATCCATAGGCAGCACCTAGGTCGGCGCCAGTTCCATAAAAGGATTCTTTCTTAAGAATTTCAGCGAGCAATAGTGAGCCTTTGTCGATCTTCTCAGCGGAAAATATTCCTGGAACAGTGAGGAAATCAGTGTCCTTGATTGCTTTCGTTTTACCAAGGCTAGCCCACTTGCGAGCGAGTGGCACATCAACCGCGGAGCTGGTGTCGAAAATACGGCACTTAGATTTGCTGCATGTTTCCACCTCATTGAAGAGCTTCTTTATGTCCTTCTTTAAGCGAGACGCACCCATCTTATTTGGCACCACTGAAATCCAGCGACCATTCGGATTGAGTTGTTGGCTGAACTTGCCAAGTGATGTTAGATTCTCGGTCGCAAACTTCGTGGCAAAGTGAACGATCAGGTCGTACTTCTCATCGAAGTCTTGCTGGGGAGCGACTCCAGCTTGCTGCCATTGTGCGTTCTCATTAGCGAGGTAGCAAAGGACATCAGGCGTGTCACATTCCAAGAACTCGAGCCAAACACCAGGTGTGCCTTGTACAATCAGAGTCTTTCCCCTCGGTTTGGCAACTTCCTCCTGCTCGAAGTAGTATTTGAGGGCGCTGGCTGAAAGTTTGGTGGCTTGAGACATAGTATTGAATCGCTGAATTAGTCGATAATTGAAGCTTTGGCGAGTGTCATTTATTATTCAAATGTTACCTGCTCAACCAACCATCGGTTGTTGATATACTGGAAGCTAAAAGTACCTTTCATGGCCGAGGACTGCACCGCTTTGTCGTTGAGCTTCGCTGCCAGATCGAAGCTGACCCGCACCTCTGCTGACTCATCATCAATACTGAGAACTTCTATTGCTTCATCCTCAACCGTGATCCACTC
>NZ_JBDOPO010000092.1:0-7968 GCF_039830215.1 Rubritalea sp.
CTGCGCTCCTCATCCAGTAGAAGGAAATTATCGGTCATGGCTTTGAAGAAGCAATGACCTAACTAACAGACCAAAAACACAATTTTTCTGTCAGAGCCCTCAATATTTATGGATGCTGACGTTGCCCTCTGACGAGCTTACAGGATGCGTGTGTCGTTGAGCTATCCTATCGAGAATTATTTACAACAATTTCTAATATTATTTGGTCTCGATCGTTTATTTTCTATTAATTCCCTCGAGTTACATTTTAGAAAAGGTAAAATGATATATATTCCACCACGTAATTTCCGCTTTGTCCTGCCGTTAGTCGCTCTTGTGTGCCCGGCATCAGCACAGGATTTTCTCGAGCCAACTGTAGTGACAGCCTCGCGAGTCGAGCAGTCACAGCTGGAGTCACCTTACAGCATTTCCATCATTGAGAAGGATGAAATTTTCAATGAGCAGTTGAGGACTGTGCCTGAAGCTCTGAGGAATACTTCCGGTGTGCTGATTCAGAAAACAACGCACGGGCATGGTAGTCCGTTTATCCGTGGATTTACAGGACGCCAAAACCTATTGTTGGTCGATGGAGTGCGTATGAATAACTCCACTTGGCGCAGTGGTCCGATCCAGTATTGGAATACGCTCGATGTGTACTCGGTTGATCGGATGGAACTAGTGAAGGGGCCTGGATCTGTGATGTATGGGTCGGATGCCTTAGGCGGCACGCTAAACCTCTTTAGTAAGGGGGCTGAGTTTCGTGACCAGCAAGGATTTTTCCAAGACGGAAGTGTGTTTTACCGTTTTGATACCAACAGTCAGAGCCACGTAGGGCGCGTGGAACAACGTATTGGTGAAGGTGGTAAGTGGGGGCTCAACCTTGGTGTCAGTGTGAAAAGTTATGGTGATATTCGCGATAGCTATTTCGGTCAAATGAACCGTACTGGCTATCCAGAGCAAAATCTTGATTTGAAGTTTAGTTATGCGCTGAGCGAATCAACTCAGATGGATCTAGCCTACCAGTACGTGAATCAAGATGACGTGTGGAGGTGGCACAGCACGGTCAATAACCCAGGATGGACGCATGGAGATCATATCACTCAACCAGGGAAGTTGGATTACCGAATCTATGACCAAGAGAGATCGCTTACCTATGCTAAGTTTTCGGGCTCAAATGCCGGCGGACTGTTGGAAGACTGGACGAGTACGTTCTCTTACCAAAAGACACAAGATTCAGAAAGAAGGAGTGACCCTCGTTGGTCGGTATCTGATGTGCAGACGCTGGGGATGAGCTTTCAGGCTAGTGGTCAGTTGGGGGCAGGTCGTTTGATCTGGGGGGGGGATTTCTACCACGATGATGTTGCTACTGATGCTAGTGATCCCAGCCGTCGACCAGTGGCCGATAATTCTCGCTATGATTCTTTGGGTGGGTTTACTCAATACAATTGGGATGTGTCAGAAACTTTCCACTTAGATTTAGGGGCACGTGCGAGCTATTTCGATGCAGCTTGGGACCATTACTATAACCTTAATTTACGTGTGGATGAATCTGGTGATGGTAATTGGTCAGACCTTTCATTTAGTGTGCGGGCGACCTACGATCTCACTCAAGACTGGGTTTTGTATGGTGGTGTTTCAGAGGGTTTCCGAGCGCCTAATCTAGCAGATTTGACCGGTTCTACTGTTTCACGATCAAAAGATGAGGTGATAGGTTCTTCTGATTTAGACGCTGAGAAAACGCTCAGCTATGAGTTTGGAACTAAAGCAGACCTTAGAGATGTGAGTTTAAGTCTTACGAGTTTTTACACTCAGATCCGCAACCCTATTACTAGTGCTGAAGAGAGCATAGAGGAGGTTGACTACCTACGTCTGACTAATGGTGAGGACGGATATATTTGGGGGCTTGAAGGTGATGCTGCTTGGAGGATTTCTGAGCAATGGGGGCTTTTTGCAAATCTGACTTTTCAAGATGGTAAGCAGAAATCTCGCGAGGTGATTGGTGGACCAGTATTGGAAGACACAGTGTCACGCTTGGCTCCATTGTTTGGTTCCGTTCGTCTACGCTGGACTCAGGCTGGTGGTAAATATTGGATAGAAGGCCAGATGTTGGGAGCGGCGACTCAAGATAATTTATCCAGTAGGGATCTCGGTGATGACCAGCGCATCCCAAGCAATGGAACTCCTGGGTATCTGGTTGGATCTGTGCGTGGGGGGTGGCAAGTTCGGGAGAACTTGCTGGTGACACTTGGTATCGAAAACGTCACTGATGAAGATTACCGAGTACATGGCTCTGGTGTGAACGAGCAAGGGCTTAATGCTCTCGTGGGGGCTAAGTTAGATTGGTAGGGCTGACCGCAGATTTTAGGTATCCGAGGCAACCCAGAGGTTGCTTCGGTTTTTTTGTATATTTGTACTAAGAAAGTCTTGGTCTGTGCGTTTTATCTACAGATAGTACTGCCAAATAAGTGCTATGGAACTTGATATGATCACCACATCAGAACAGTTGGTCGAACATGCTCTAAAAGAGTATGAGTCACCGCTCATCGGCTTTGCCATCGGTCTTGTCCGTGATCATGATCGAGCCCGCGATGTGGTGCAGGACACATTCATCCGCTTGTACAAACAAGACGTAGAAAAGGTAAAAGGTGGCCTGAAGAGTTGGCTTTTTACTGTCTGTAGAAATCGAGCTCTTGATGTGCTTCGTAAAGAGAAACGCATGGTGAGTGTCGACGATGAAATTTTGCAAAAAGAGGAAAGTGCAATGGCATCGCCAGATTCTTCGGCGGACAAATACGAGCGGCTCGATGAAGTGCACCGGAAAATGGTCTCGTTGAGTGAAAATCAACAGCTCGTGATTCGCCTCAAATTTGAGCAAGGAATGAGCTATCAAGAAATTAGTGAACAAACCGGACTGACCTCCAGCAATGTAGGATTTTTGTTGCACAATGGACTCAAAAAATTGAGAGAGATCCTCCCTAAAGATTTACTAAACTAAGCGGAAAAAAAAGAGAATGATTAAACTAACCATAGATGATCCGCGATTGACTGCATATGCCTTTGGCGAACTCAATCCGAAGGAGATAAAGGAGGTTGCCAAGCAGGTGGCTTCCGATCCTTTGCTAAAAGCGGCAGTGGATGAATTGGTCGCAATTGAGACAATTTTCCAAGTGGACTCTGAACCAAAGTACTCACTGCGGCCTGAGCAGCGTGCCGCTATTTTCCAATCTTCTGCAGAGCCGAGCAATGTCGTGCATATACCAGAGAAGAATTGGGGGAGGCGCGTGGTTGCTGTGTTGGGAGTGGCTGCTGCAGTGGTGATTTCACTGACCATTCTCCAGCGACCTAGCGGTGAGAATAACGATGCCAATATCGTACAGCTAGATTGGTCCTCACTGTCCGACGGAGAGCTGCTCCAACGTGTGAGCCCTAGCACTGAATCGTGGATGAATATGGAATCTGCGAGCGCTGAGCAACCAAGTAAACTCCGTGAGGGCTTGCAAATGCATGCGAGTTCTTTGAGATCAGAGATTGCCGAGCGTGCAGAAGGGGTAGAGAGTTCTATTCTAGTTCAAAGCGGGGCTATTGAGCAAAAATCCCCTTGGGTATTGCGTTCTGATCGGCCTGAGATGCGTATTCCGCTAGTGGCAGGTAATGCTAGCTATGCTTGGGTGCGTAAAAGCGTGGCAGCTGGTGAAATGCCATCGCCGGCAAGTGTGCGTCTAGAAGAATTGTTGAATCATTGCCCAGCCAGACGGTTAGCGGATATCACTCACAACGGAGTGAGTGCTGGAGTTGAGATCATTGAGTCACCACTGGATTCCTCTGAGTTGTTACTATTTTTGAGCTTTAACGCGCAGCAATCAGTGGATTTAGAAGCTGCGTTGGAGTTTTCAAAATCAGTTAAATCTTACAAATTGTTGGGCTATCAGCAGCCTGTTGATGGACTTAAGGTAGCTTCATCGCAATTGATGGAAGTTGGAAGTTCCCAACAGGTGGCCTACGTGCTTAAGCTTGCCGATGCTGTTGATGTGGATGAGCCGGTTTTTAACCTTCTTTTGCGAGAGAAAGGAACTGCGGAACAAGCGAGTTTAGGCGTTGTCTACTCAAAGACTGAATGGGGTGATTTGAGCTCAGGCGGAAAAATGCAGTTGTTAGTTGTGGCTTGGGCTGAGTGGTTAGTTGAGCCAATGCATAAAGAATTGCGCAAAAATGTAGAATTGATTTTAGCTGAGGTTGAGCCAGCTAACGAAAGCGAGACGGATTTGTTAGGAATAATTCACGCAAGCTTGGCTCTCTAGAGGGTTGAATGATCCAGCATGATTGGGCTATACTGCAGCAGTGGATTTAAATGATCAGCAAATTTCAGGACTCATTGTACGAGTTGAGAACGTGATGTACGTACCTCACCTCGATACGCCTAAGGATAAATCCTTTGCTTTTGTGTATTTCATCACGGTGAAGAATAATGCAAAGGTGACAGTGACGATCAAGGGGCGCAAGTGGGTTGTGCGTGAGGCCGATGGTGAGTGCACCGTGGTTGAAGGCGCGGGTGTGGTTGGCGAGACGCCGACGATTGAGCCGGGTGGAGAATTCACCTACAATAGCTACCATGTGGTTCAGCATGAATCTGAGGTGCAAGGTGCGTTGTTTGGAACTACGGAGTCAGGAGGTTTATTCAGTGTGAGAATCCCAGATTTCAAGTTGCGTATACCGTTCTCGGGTGCTTGAAATGTAGATGCTGAAGAAGGTTCTGCATTTCAGCCTCGCTGTGAGGCCCGATGCTGGCAATGGCTAGATTTTCTTTAAGGAAAACCTTTTTTGTTAGTTCTTGAAGTTGATCAAGGGTGACTGAGTCGAGTGTGTTTCTTGCGTCGACAGGGTTGACGATTTTACCGAAAGATGTGAGCGAGTCTCCCATCCAATTCATCTGGGAGTGGGGGGTCTCCAGTCCTATACGCGCTTGGCCCATAGCGAAACGTTTGGCCAGAGTAAGCTCATCCTCGGTGAATCCTTTTTCTAGGATATCATTGATGACGAGTTTGATAGCTAGGATGCTTTCTTCTAAGCGATCACTGTCGAGTCCAGCGTGGATCTCAAAGGTGCCAGTGTCTTCATAGAGGCTGAAGTCGCTCGCGATGTGGTAGCATAGTCCGCGTTTTTCACGTAGTTCTTGGAATAGCCTGGAACTCATCGTTTCACCTAACAATAGGCTAAGCATGCGCAGAACATGGCGATCTTTTGAATGTCGGCCAGAGGTGTGAAAGGCTAGGGCTAAATGTGATTGTTCGATCTTTCGTTGGTCGTGTAGAGACGGGACATCATTCGAGGGTTTTCTAGGAGCAAATTGCTCGTAGGGGCTCTTCTCATGCGTTTTTTGGGGTAGTAGTTTTTCAACGAGCTCTAGAACTTCAGCATGTGTGGTGTTACCCGCGACAGAAATAGTGATACCTTCACTAGCATAATGTTTTTTGGTGAACGCTGAGAGTGAATCGGCGTTGATGCCTAAAATGGATGCTTCTGAACCAGTGATCGAGCGACCCATCGGGTGGTTTGGCCAGAGAGCTTCTGAGAGTAGGTCGTGTAAGTGGTCACTAGGGTTCTCATGGTACATCACAATTTCTTCGGCTATCACTTCGCGCTCGCGTTCTACTTCCTCATAGGGGTAGGTCGAGTTCCATAGCATATCACTCATCACTTCTAACAAGTGAGGTAATAGCTCAGCAGGGCCACGTGTTTCGAGGCATGTTTGGTCCTCAGTGGTGAATGCATTGACGCTGCCTCCTGAGCCTTCGATAGTGATTGCTAGATCCAGAGCATTGCGTGTTGGAGTGCCTTTAAAAATCATGTGCTCAGCAAAGTGAGCTGAGCCATTTTCGGCTTCGCATTCATGGCGACTACCAACAGGAATGAAAATTCCAACTGAAACACTCTCAACATAGGGCATTTCACAAGTTGCAATGTGGAACCCGCGAATATTGGTGTGCTTATATGTGGCTGAGTCGTGCATTAGTTCGATCCTGAGTGGAGAAGCTCAGCGAGGGCCAAGTCTTCAGGGAAAGTTATTTTTAGATTGGGTGTTGAATTGGGCACTAGGTAAGTATGGACACCGATCAGCTCCAAGGCTGAGACCTCATCCGTCACAAGATCCTGCGCTTCTTCGACTTCATGATAAGCTTGAAGAAGTAGGTCTTTGCTAAAAATTTGTGGGGTTTCCATCGCCCAGAGGTTTTCTCTATCGACAGACTCTTTGATACATTGTTCTGAGTCTGAGCGTTTGACTGTGTCTGTGATACGTTTAGCAGACGTGGCAGCCTTGTGCAGTTGCGCGGATTCGAGAGTTGCGTGGATTTGTTGTTGGGAGATCAATGGTCTAGCTCCATCGTGCACAGCCACCCATGTGCAGGTTGAGTCGAGGGCGTCCAATCCGTTAGAGACCGAGTTGTGTCTGTTTTCTCCTCCGTCAACACGCTTGATCAATGTGCCATTCTGAATGATCTTAAGTTTAGTAAATCTCTGCTCTGGACACACTACTATCACTTCGTTCACAGCGTCAGATAGAACAAATGCATTAATAGAGTGTTCTAGCACTGGGGCCCCTGCAAGTGGAGCCATGAGTTTATCAAAACCCATCCTGCGGCTAGACCCCGCTGCGACAACGATAGCTGAAAGCATCATATTACAGGTTGCTTAGGAAAGTGCTTTCATGACAGCCTGAGAGAGGATCTTACCATCTGCACGACCTTCTGTCTTTTTCTGAAGAAGTCCCATGACCTTGCCCATGTCAGCGCGGGATGCAGCACCAGTTTCGGCGACTACTTCAGCTACGGCTGCATTAATTTCGTCTGCAGTCATTGCAGTCGGTAGGTATTTCTCGAGGACTAAGATTTCGGCTTTTTCATTTTCAGCTAGCTCTGAGCGGTTGGCGGTATTGAACTGATCAATGGAATCTAGGCGCTGTTTTACCTGCTTGCGGATGATGCTAATGATAGCAGTGTCGTCTAGAGTTGCATCTGCTCCGCTTTGCTCAATAGCTGCATTTTTGATAGCAGATTTGAGGGCGCGAATGGTGGTGAGGGCTAGCTTGTCTTTAGCCTTCATTGCAGTCTTCATATCGGCCGTAAGTGTGTCGTTCATGCTCATGCGAGCAATGTGGCTGGCGTTGATGCTCTAGACAAGGGTCGAGTTCGAGGATTATTCGATTTAAGGCGTGTAGTAGCGGAGGCGGTAAAAGATTCGTTGGCTAATTCTTTGTTCGGTTCGTCATGACTGAAGGCTTCTAATGCATCAGAGGTTTTAGTGGTCAGGTCGACCCATGAAGTGAGGTTGCTACCGCGCTGGAGGGTGTAGCTGTGATTGGGTGCTAAATCTGAAAAAAATTGACGGATTTGGTTGCACTTGTCCTCGTAAATAGCGGTGGGGGGGCTGTCTGAAGGTCCACTCGCAACGCTAGTGCATAGTCTGAAATTAGAGAGCCAGTCTTACTGACCGTGAGTGTGTATTCACCGGGTTTGAGATCTGTCTGCCAGATGTGTTCGAGGTTATCGACTGGGCTGTTGGATTTAAATATTTGGTCGCCTGAGCTGTTCTTTAAGGTGAGTGCAGGTCTTCTAATGCTCTATAGGAATATCCATAGGCTGGGGCGCCAGACTCAGTTTGGACTATCCACCTGTTTAGTTCGCGATTCCAACTTAGGTTAGTAGAGAGCGAGGCAGCCCTGCAGTGTGGCGGGACTACAAATTTGTATACGTGGTCAGTTGAGCTGATGTTTTGGTTCTTATAGGCATATCTAAATGGAAGAGATCCTTGATCAAAAAGACAACCGCTTGCCGCGTCCATAAAGCGAAAGGCTGCATGAGTTGATCTGGCATTGTGTTATTTAAACACTGTTGCACTTTATCTTGTTGCGCCTCATTGAGTGAAGATCCACCGCCTTTCGGTCTACCGGGTTTTCCAACTTTTAGAGCTTTACTTTCAACTTCTTGGCATTTC
>NZ_JBDOPO010000237.1:0-1900 GCF_039830215.1 Rubritalea sp.
GATAAAGAAGTCCACCCCAAGCCACACTTTGTCACACTCACTCAGTACGACGAGAATTTCGATTGTGCTGTAGTCTACCCATCGAGCAGTATGAAGAATGTGTTAGGTGAGGTTGTTGCCGATGCAGGCCTGAGCCAGCTTCGTATTGCCGAGACTGAGAAGTACCCGCACGTGACCTACTTCTTTAATGGTGGCGCTGAAACTCCTTTCATGGACGAAGATCGTCAGATCGTAGCATCACCACCTGTCGCTACCTACGACCTACAGCCAGAAATGAGCGCGCCTGAAGTCACCGAAAAATTGGTGGCTCGCCTCAAAGACTACGACCTCGTCATCCTCAACTTCGCCAACCCAGATATGGTAGGGCACACCGGAATCCTAGAAGCTTGTAATAAAGCATGCGTAGTGATCGACCAAGGAGTCCAAGCTGTAGTTGAAGAAACTCTCCAACTCGGTGGTAAGCTTCTGATCACTGCCGACCATGGCAACTGCGAGAAACTCATCAATGCCGACGGATCACCACACACAGCTCACACTACCAACCTCGTGCACGCCATTTACGTGGCTGACGACCATGCTGGCGTCACAGTTAACGACGGTATCCTCGCGGACGTAGCACCCACACTGCTAGACATGCTAGGAGTTGCCAAACCCGTAGAAATGACGGGCAAAAGTATGCTAGTCAAATAGGTTGCTTCATCTGAACAAATTTGCAGCCCCAGTTGATCAAAATCAGCTGGGGCTTTTCTGCGCCAGAGCGGTCAACATTTCTCTTGACTACACGTGGCTCGAATCCGCTTGGCGGCTGGGGCGGCTAGATTACCAAGGTGGGGGTCATAAGCTTCGCTAGCCTAGACCATGCCTAATGCTGAGACAATTACCAGAGGTCTCTAGATCAAGCTTTATCAACATTCATCTCGCTTCGTAGTTTAATTAACGAACAACAGTGGCGTGATACAGCCACCAATCCTAAAACTAGCCTCACTCGCGGCGGTGACTATCGGGGGAGTGTCCTCAATTCCTGTGCACCCAGAAGTGGTCCCTCAAAACGGAGCCAATAGCATATTGAAATATCTGGCTGTTCATCGGTGGCTTAATCACCGAAAAACAGACAAATGAAACGTAAGAAAAGACATCTCAGTGCTGAATTTAAAGCACGTATCGCCACCGAAGCTCTCAAGGGGATTCGCTCAATAAACGACATCGCCCAAGAGAATGCTGTAGTACCGTCCAGGTCAGTCAGTGGAACAGGGAGTTAGAATCTCGAATGGTTGAGCTTTTTGAGAGTTCTAACACTAGTAAGAAAGAGTTGAAAAAACTCGAAGTCTGAGAGGCTCAGATGGAGCGTAAAGTGGGGCAACTCGTACTAGAGAAGAAAAAGTGCGATCAGCTGGGAGTCGATCTGAGCGAAAAGCTATGATTGATACTCAGCACGCGCTTTCAATTAGTCAGCAATCAGCTTTGCTAGAGGTCAACCGCAACCGCTTAAAGCCCAAAAGAGCTAAGACCAGTGAAGAGGATCACAAAATCATGCTGCATCTTGATGAAATCCACTTCAAGTACTGCCACATGGGGCAGCGCAACTTGATTCACGAACTCAGAGACAGAGGGTATGAAGTCGGAAGAAAGCGAGTGCGTCGCTTGATGAGATTGCTAGGAATCGAAGCAATGGTTCCCAAGCCTAACACCAGCAAACGTGGGAAGGCTCACAAGATTTACCCTTACCTTCATACAGGCAGACCTGTGACGGCTGCGGATGAAGTCTGGTGCACTGACATCACTTATATACCCATGCCTAGAGGTCACTCCTACTTGATTGCTGTGAGGGACTGGCACACGCGTGCAGTACTTTCATGGGAAGTGTGTAACACGATGGATACAGCATTTTTCTCCGAGCTTT
>NZ_JBDOPO010000377.1:0-1898 GCF_039830215.1 Rubritalea sp.
TGGCTCGGTACACTACTTCGAGCACACATCGAGAAATGGCGTCCTCTATTTAGCACCAGAATCGCTTCCACCACTCACATCAGAGCAACTGCACACGATCGCATTAGAACTTGATGCTCTTGAGGATAAGGTCGCCAAAGGCCGAGCCCGCTACGCAGCATACGCAGTCCAAGAATCCATCTGGGATTCCGAAACCAATCACACTCACTCCTAAACCAATATTATGTCAAAAGTATCAGACCTTCTCTATCAGCTCATCAGCATCCCAAGCATCAACCCAGCAATCGGCACAGACACAGAACTGCAAGGGGAAGCCCGCGTGGCGGCATTCCTCCAGCAATACTTCGAGAGCCATGGAGTCGACACAACTTTAGAAGAAGTGGCTCCTGGCCGCTCAAATATCATTGCCCGTTTCGCAACGGTAGATGGCCGACCAAGGATTTTGTTTGGGCCACACATGGACACCGTAGGCGTTGAAGGAATGGACTCACCATTTGAGGCT
This sequence comes from Rubritalea sp., assembly GCF_039830215.1. Taxonomy (NCBI): domain Bacteria; kingdom Pseudomonadati; phylum Verrucomicrobiota; class Verrucomicrobiia; order Verrucomicrobiales; family Rubritaleaceae; genus Rubritalea; species Rubritalea sp. Next base: position 503 of record NZ_JBDOPO010000377.1, read on the forward strand.
CAAACCCGAGATGGTAAAATTTACGGCCGTGGGGCCTGTGATACCAAAGGACCAATGGCCAGCATGATCTGCGCACTATTAGAGAACAAGGAAGCACTAGCTAACTCACCCGTAGCTATTGATTTCGTCGGCTTTGTCGACGAGGAATTTGCCCAAGTGGGCGCTAAGGCATTTGCCGAGAAATATGCAAACGACTATATCTTCGCCCTAGCTGGAGAACCCACCGAATGCCAGATTGTTCATGCGAATAGAGGATCTCTTTGGTTCACATTAGAAGCCAAAGGGGTATCGACTCATTCTTCGACACCGCACCTAGGGCGCAATGCCATTAACGAGTTATCTCAAGCTATTCACGACCTCATTGCGTACGGGTCAGATCTCGAGCAATATGCTAACCCAATTCTAGGGCAGCCAACATTGAGTCTCGCCATGATCCGTGGCGGCGAAGCATTCAACCAAGTTCCTCAAAGTGCCGAGCTCGATGTCGACATGCGTATCACTCCCGAGTTTCTTGCCCAAGAAGGCGGTGCAGAAAAAGCACTTAAAGCAAGTTTCAGCTCCCATCAGCACATTGAAATGAAGAAATATGGACACTCCGCCCCACTAGTGACTCCGACTAATCTCCCAATCCTCACTCACCTCATGTCTTCTCTAGGATACTCAGAAGCTGTCACCTCCCCCGGGTGTACAGATGCGGCTCCTCTCTCTGCTGCTGGTATCCCCGCTATTACCACTGGGCCCGGATCCATCAAAACGGCTCATCAAATCGACGAGCACATCGCTGTCAAAGATCTCGAAGCAGGAGTCGATTACTTCAACAAAATCATCCAATCACTGAGCAACTACACAGCCTAATCCCATCTTATGATTCATTACAACTCACCCCTCATGTACCAAAAAGATTCAAAATTCATCAAAGTAGGCGTCAACAGCATCCGTAGAATGCAGGTACTACTCAATGCTGGAGGCTTTCTCTTTGTCCACAAAGACAGCTCCGGATTCGTCTTCAAAGAGGACGAAGTAGCCGCTGCCAAAGATGGCGACAACTTACTTCCTGTAATGGTCGTCAAACTCCGTGACTCAGGTATCCAGAACTACAAGCAAGCTCACGGCCTAAGAATTAGGGAACACCACGCCGATGAATCGGTCGCTAAAACTTGGTACTTCAACTACATCGATCAAGTCGCTCCCATCGTATCTGATAAAGATCACCTCCACGGTGGCTACCTGCTGTGGAAGCACTTTCTCAAGCAGGCGGCACTCGGCGACTCACATACGATTTCTGTACTCCAACAAAGCACCGGAAAAGTCCTTCAAGAAAATGCGACAATCGACTCAGTCACGGAATCTGATCTTTGGTCGCAACACCCAAACCACGACCTCAAGGACATTGTGC
>NZ_JBDOPO010000083.1:0-7938 GCF_039830215.1 Rubritalea sp.
ACATCTACAATTACGCCAATCTCAGCATAAGTGAGTCCCTGTTTACGAAGAAGTACAGCTTGCTTGCGTCTATCTTCGAGTTGGCTAGGTGTGAGCGTACGTGCGTCTTGAAGTTTCATAGCTTATATCCAGCAGAAATAATGCCAACTGGTTTTCCGCCTGATTAATAATATTTAGAGCTACTTAACTCTGATTGGATTTCGCTAGTAGCCTGTTCATGACGAAGATTCTCGGATTGAATCCCTGTGACATATTTAGAGCGCAGGCATGTCTTAGAGGGGGGGGACGTACTCTGGGAGGATGTGACCTTATCCTAGCTTGCCAATATTGGAAACACAGATTCGTGAAGATTGCATTTCAGATAGTAATTTAAAATGCATTGGGAGCTCAGAGATTGACTAATCGGTAGCTATAGAGAAATCGTTTATTCGAAAAGCTGAATGAAGGAATTAATTCCTGTTGAGGAAGATCGGAGCGCTTTTTGGGCCTGTTTAGCTGCAGTCAGTTGGCCCTTACTTTCTAGCTCTTTGATAAGGGTCCTGAGCTTCTTTTGGTAGATGAGACGAATCTTACCAATGGACTCCTTATAAGCGGTTTCGATGCGTGTTTGTTTATCGTAAGCGGCGGTAGTGATTTTTTGAACTTTACGACTATTTCCCATGCCTGAGACAGTTTTTTTGATTCTGTCTTTGCCATTAATGAGCTTTTTGATCTGTTGGATAGAAAATGCTTGGCGAGCCTTGTCATTACTCGAAAGCCCTTTAAAGTGGATTTCAAGGTCCCACTTGAGTCGTTTCATATTTTCATAGCATTCACCCATGCTCTTTTCGTGGGCATCTTTGACAAGTGTAGCCGCTTTGGATTGGAGTTTGGCTAATTCAGAAGCACTTTGGCTATTGCTCTTTGTGGGGGTGATGGCTTCATCAGTCAGCGCGTCCTTACTCCATTCAAAGAGAGTGTATGCCACGGGACGGTCTTGTGATACATCACGCCATTTGCAGGAGGATGAAGAAATAATGGCTATGCTGTCCTGTTCTTTCGGAAAATTGTTGTCCCAAGCTGCACTATTCCATTCTTCGCCACTTAGCCACTTCCATTGGTTGTTGTCGAGTATGCCGCCTATCCGGCAAAGTTTGCCAGAAGGTACGTTGGCCGAAATGAGGTCGTTATAATAGGCCATTTCCACATTATCTGATGGCGTTGCAATCTGAGCACCCGCTGATTTAGCCAGGTCTATGGCTTGGCTGAGAGTCAATGCTTTTGAACAGAGGAAGTAGTTTCGGCTAGCGAATGTGACTGAGCCAGCGGGATAGAGAGGAATGGAGTTGTCAAGGGTTGTCGCTACACGCTCCATTTGCTTTCGGAGGGCAGCCGGCTGTGAGCTATCTGCTCGCCATTCGATGAGGAAGTTTGCAGTGTCTGTGCTTTTTTTAGCAGTGGCAAACATGTCGCTGTCGAGTTGTGCGAAGGAAAGCTTAGATGTTTGGCGGATTTCGATAGCGTCGTTCCACGGAGTCCCGTCGGTCCAAGCCCATTGTTGGTTGCCTGCTGTTGCAGCACCTATCCAAGCATTCTCGCCAGGGGGTATTGCCTTGCGGAGTGCCAAGAGGTCTGAACTTGAACCTATTGTTGCAAGCTGAGCTCCATGTTCCTCAGCCCATCGTTGCGCCTGGTGCCATGTGAGCTCTTTCTTAATAAAAAGGGCTAGACGCTCTCCATTATCGAGGGCTATAGCTGTTTTTTGCATCTCGCTCACTGCTTGGTATTCTGGGCATTGTCGAGTGCGCAGTAGTCCTGTCGCGTCTACGGTGGTGATTTTCTTGGCTACAGGAACTTTTTTCGGGTCAAATTCGCCAGGTTCAGGCTCGCTCAGCTGTGCCGATTTTGGCTGAGGTTGGTTGATTTCGAGTTTCTCGATCTCTGCATTTTGTTTCTCAATTCTGGCGATTACGGCTTTCCTGGTATCCTTCCACTCGATAACTACGTAAATGGCGGCTAGGAGAATAATGATGATGATGAAATTAAGCGCATTGTTGCCACCACTGGTGGTCCTTGTTTTAGGGGGGGAATGTACTCCTCGTTTTGTTGTTTGACCGGCCTTTGTTTTAGTTTTTATTGAGGCGCTAGTCACTAGATTGGCCAGTTCGCCGGAGGGTTTAGTGGCAAGGGACGCAGGTATTTTAGAGGCCTTCTTCGTTTGTCTTGCTAGCAGAGGTGAAGAGCTAATCTTTTCCTGAGATTTCTTGGCTTTTCGAAAAATATCATCGAGGTCGTCAGCGAAGTCTTTCGATGAGGAATAGCGTTGTTCAAGCTGAGGAGACACAGCCTTTCGGATGAGACGGTCGATCATCGGGTCGCATTTAGAGTACTTAGTGATCGGTTCGTAGATATCACCTGGGATTTTCCCAGCGAGCAGCTCATAAAGCATGACTCCAACAGCAAAAACATCCGTGGCCGGGCCAACGAGATCACGTGCATTAAGTACTTCTGGAGCCGTGTAGCCAGGAGTGCCAAAAATGACGCCAGTTTCGGTGTCACCAGAGGGCCTAGCGAGCCCAAAGTCTCCGATTTTAGGAATGCCTGATTCGGTGATGAATATGTTGGCAGGCTTGATGTCACGATGAAGAATGCCCGCGTCATGCGCATTTGCTAGGCCACGGCAGATGGCTATGATCGTCTTAAGAGCATCTTGCTGTTCAAGGTGGTTGGCATAGATTTTCTCGTAGAGCGTGACTCCATCGACAAATTCCATAACTATGTAGAGCATGCCTTTGATCTCGCCGAAGTCGAATACGCTGATGAGGTTGGGGTGGTTGAGTCGAGCCATGAGTTTGGCTTCTTTCACGAAGGACTCACGGAAGGTTTCAGATTCACCGAGTTCAGGTGGGAGAACTTTTACAGCCACTGGGCGGTCAAGTGAGGTCTGGTTTGCTTTGTAGACCGCTCCCATGCCACCTTTGGCAATGAGTTTTTCAAAAGTATAAGTAGGGAGGAGTTCAGTCAGGAGTTCTAAACTCGGTGGACTGAACTCTAAAGGTTGGTGTGAATTGTCATCAGACATGCTACAGGTAAATACTTTGGGTTTGCTCGTAGAGTGTTACAATGACTTTACATAAAAGGTCAATCCTTGCTCAATAGGGATTGAAAGGCTACAACACAATGACACAGAGATATGGACGAGAGAGTAATTATAGATAAGGTGGGTCGTCAAGGCATAGAACGCATGGTGAAGAGATTTTATGCGAAAGTCCCTGGTGATGATATACTTGGACCAATGTACCCGAAATCCGATATGAAAGGTGCCGAAGAAAGGCTCTTTGATTTCTTGATGTTCCGCTTAGCTGGAGATACTACCTACACTGAGAAACGTGGGCATCCGAGGCTTCGAGGTCGTCACATGCCTTTTAAGATAGGGGTTCGAGAGCGGGACCGCTGGGTGGAACTAATGGCTGAGTCGATGCGTGAAGCTGAGATCCCAGAGTATCTGGCTGCGCAACTCAACGCGTTTTTTCTACAGATTGCAGACTTTATGAGAAATGTGCCGGAGGGCAGTGGTGTCAACTTCAACCCCAGAGCTTGATACAACTCCTGCGTTAGCTATGGAGTTGTATGTCTGGCTGGGTCCCCAGTCTGAGGGCGGCGTCGGTTCCTTCTGTGAAGGTCAGACCAAACTTTATGACAGTCGATAGGTCGATTTTGGTAGCTTGTTGCTTGTCGTTTTAAGGCCTTCGACTAAGGAGCCTTCCTTTTGAAATTCACAATTAAGAAGGAGTAAAGTGCCTTGCGAGAGTGCAAGTTGTGCTGAAGTGTGGAGTTTCTATGCTAATAAATACAAGTCAGCAAAGAGGTGTAAGAATGTAGCGTCAAACACCCTCTAGATTTATTTATAAAAATCAAATGGGGAGTTATTTATTCGCGAGCAGGCTCGACCGAGCTTGCTGGGCTAGGTGCTCAGCACGGGATAATAGATGAGGGAAACACTCCCAAGGCTTTCAGTATACCAATGCAGGCTAGTCCAGAGACTACCCATACAAGGATGCGTCGGCTAGTGTGTCTTTTGGTTGGATTGCTTGACATGCTATTAAGAGGAGATTGAGCCATCTTTATTCCTGAGAGAAAGCTTAGCGAACGCGACCAGCGCGCCGAGCTGATTGGTAGAGGCCTATGCCGGTAACCATTCCTTCCGCAATTTTTTGACGGTAATTGCCTTTTTTACAGGCTCTGCATTCACTACTATTGGTGAGGAAACCGCCTTCAAATAAAATCGACGGATTTTTAGCATTGCGGATGACGTAATAGCGGGCGTGTTTGACCTTGCGGTCGTTTGCCCCAGTCCTGCGCAAAATGGCTTTGTGGACATACTGCGCCAATGGCTTGGATCGCTCTGTGTAGTAAAATGTTTCTATCCCTTTTGCTCCACGTCGGTAGGTGCAGTTGTAGTGAATAGAGATGAAAATGGAGTTACCGTAACGGTTGCCGATGGATGCTCGTTTTTGCAGCGAGAGGAAGACATCGCTAGTGCGCGTCATGCGGGTGCGATAACCCTTTTTCTTCAGCATGTAATCCACTCGTTTAGCCGTATCTAAAGCGAGGTGTTTTTCGTAGACCTTACCTTGGCTTCCGCCGTAGTCTTTTCCACCGTGTCCTGCATCAATAACAATTGTGCTAAATGCTCCAGCTTGAATGAATCCATAGCTGGCCAGCCATAGGCTGGCGAGGAGTGAAATGAAACGTGGTGACGGCATTGAATCCTTATAGATTAGGCGGTGTGGTGATGCGATTAGGACGCAAAAATCTTACAACCAACTCTCATAAAGCACAGCAGTTGTCAAGGGGGCAGCTTTTGCAGCATTCGACTAACAACGTAACAAAGGGTCTCAGCTATGATGTATTTTTAAGTTCTTTACTGAGGTCCAGTATTTAGCAAGGCAGAGAAGTCCTCAGTCACTGATGTGAATGAAAAGCGTATCCCGATGACTATTTTTTTGAATGAACGTGATGTCGAAGGTGGATGTTGCTGGATGTTACCGTCTGTCATCTACATGAATTATTAGGGTAGCAGCGTTTCAGGTAGCATATTTGATGTTGGAATCGTGAAAGTATTTTCTAACTCTCGTTGGTGATATCTGAAGTCTGCGCCCTTCGGTTGTAGCGTGGTATTTGCAGTGCCCACCTTTCCGAACTGATGGTGTTCTTGATAATTCAGCCTTGAAGCCTTTATTTAAATATTCGTCAGTATAGAGATTTGGGCTGTAGTTCTGGAGGTTATACAGCCCTATGCTTTCAGATTTCCTGCTACTTCCTTTTTCTGAAGCTCAATCAGGCCTTAAGGGTGCACTGGAGATAAAAAAAGAATCAATAGGTTCGCCATTGGGGGACATCTCAGCGGCTAGTTTTGGGAAAGAAGCAAGTTGGCTCGCTGTGGCTGTGCGAAAGTTGGCTAACGCTGATGACGCGCGACCCGTAGGTTTGAGTGCTATCGAGTATCTTTTCTTGATCAAGGACTCCGATGCGAAGCAAGTTATGGTGAAAAACGACCAAATCGAGCTCCTACGAAGTTAGGCTTAACCTTACCTTGAATTCAGCCGCATTCCTTTACGAGCGCGATCCAAAGTTATATCCCTTTGAGTTGAGTAATACAGAACAGAAGGCAAAGTATTTACTCATCAAATGACGCGTGAAGTGCTTGAGTGTGAAAAAGTGAACAGAGTAAAATACCAGTCCTGATATTCATTTAAGCTGGTGACTGGCCATAGGTTTTATCGGTTGCCTTGGTGAAGGCTCGATTTCGGATGCGTATCTCGTATGCGAATTGAAGGATTAGCCTGTTTGGTTTTGCTATGGGGTGGATTTGTCGCACGCTGAGTGCTGTATCGCATTCACTGTTCAGCTTGAGATGTTTCTGTTGTATCGAAGGTTGCGAAGTGGATGTCCCCATTGACGAAGCCTATTTGTAGTTACTATTCGTAACTCGCTAGGCTTGGGTTAGGGTGTTAGAGGGCAGTGATGTGAGTAATGGCGAGCGCTCTATTTTTGGAAATCGACGACACTGCAGATGCTAGTGCTTGGCTGATACCTTGTGGAAAAAGGTAGGAGCTTGGGATTATTCCAGTGAGGTTCTTGGGGTGAGTATAGGGAAGATTAGGCTCTGGGGGATACCTCAACTTTTTTAGGTAGGTAATTACAGCAGATGGGTTTGACAACTAGCGGCTTGTGGCGTACTGCAGTTCTTCAATTTTTCCTATTTAGGAGTACTATGAGCAATAATCAAGTAACGGACAGCGAGTTAAACAATAATCCTGATGTGGTCCTCATCGGAGGTGGTATCATGAGCGCTACCTTGGGAGTGATGCTTAAAAAGCTGCAACCCGAGATGACCATTCAGATCATTGAGGCTCTTCCAAGTGTTGCTCTGGAGAGTTCCCACGCATGGAATAATGCGGGCACTGGCCATGCGGCACTTTGTGAACTGAACTACACTCCACAACAAGCTGACGGATCAGTGACTATCGATAAGGCCGTGGGGATCAACGAGCAATTTGAGCAATCAAAACAGTTCTGGGCCTATCTAGTGGAGCAAGGTGTGATTGAGGCTCCAAGTGAATTTATCCGCAAAGTACCACACATGAGTTTTGTGCGTGGCAAAGATGGCGTAGATTTCTTGGCTAACCGTTTCAAAGCGATGTCTGAGCACCACTTCTTTAGCGAGATGACTTATTCTGAAGATGTCAACGAGATCGGTGAATGGGCACCTTTGTTGGCAGCCGGACGCGGCGCGAGTGAAAAAATCGCAGCCACGCGTGTCGACGGTGGTACGGATATAGATTTCGGTTCGCTCACACAAATTCTTATCACCTACCTAACCTCGCTCGATGGCGTGACGCTTGCTACTGAAACAAGTGTGCGTGATATTGATCGGACCAGCGACGGTGCTTGGAAGGTGCGTGTCCGCCGTGACGGCGAACTCAGTTCAGAGAAAGTCGAGGCAAAGTTTGTCTTCATTGGTGCTGGAGGAGGCTCTCTGAAGTTGCTTCAGAAATCTGGTGTGCGTGAAGGTAAAGGCTTTGGTGGATTCCCTGTGAGTGGTCAATTTTTGGTTTGCCAGGACGAAGAAGTAATCGCGAAGCATGCCGCTAAAGTATACGGTAAGGCAGCTGTGGGTGCTCCACCTATGTCGGTTCCTCACCTCGATACGCGTGTTATCGACGGTAAAAAGAGTCTTTTGTTTGGTCCATACGCGGGATTTTCCCCGAAGTTCCTTAGACGTGGCTCTATTTTTGATCTTATTTCCTCAGTAAAGCTGGATAACCTAGGTCCCATGCTGGCTGTTGGTCGTGATAACATGTCATTGACTGAGTATCTTTACCAAGAGTGCGTGAATACACACAAGGATCGCGTTGGAGTGCTGCGCGAGTTTTTTCCAGACGCGAAGGATGATGATTGGACGCTAGAGACTGCTGGTCAGCGCGTGCAAATTATTAAGAAAGATGCTGAGGTCGGGGGTAAACTTCAGTTTGGTACCGAGGTTGTTTCTTCAGAGGATGGGACTATCGCAGCCTTGCTAGGAGCCTCACCAGGAGCCTCCACATCTGTCTCCATCATTCTAGAAGTACTTGATCGTTGCTTTGCTGAAGATGTGAAGACTGATGCTTGGCAGAGTGAGCTTAAAAGTATGGTTAGTTCCTTTGGTAAGGTATTGGCTAATGACGCGGAGCTCTATAAAAGGGAGCGTTCTCGTGCAGATAAGGCACTCGGAATTCTTTAAGTCCTAAAATCGCTTTTCATCAGCTCAGGCCATGCGGTCTGAGCTGATTTATTTCTGGGGCTTGTCATTATGGCCGCGACTGTTACTTTTTCACCATGAAACAGATCTACCTAGTGCTCTTTGCCTTTGTCGCGGCCACTGTGTCAGCTCTAGCTGGCACCCCGCAGGGTGCC
>NZ_JBDOPO010000155.1:0-1895 GCF_039830215.1 Rubritalea sp.
TGTGCATCTGGGGCTTTCCAGTCGAGCACCTTATCCCACTTCTTCTGCCACTTGAGGTCTTTGGCTTCGCGCGCCCAGAAGAGGTGTGGCTTTTCGATAGATTCTTTGTGCATGCGCTTGTATTGCGCCATGCTAGAGACTCGGGCTTGCTTAGAGAATTCTTTGGAGGGTTTGATCTCCGTGTTTTCGTCGATTATGAGAGTGTTCTTTTTACTCATTAGATTTTTGGGTCACTGGGTGAATAAGAGTGATTTCTGGTGCAAAAGCTAGCAGTCATGCTGAGTTGATGACAATAATGAATTCACATATTTTATACGATCGTATGGGAAATGTAACGATTCCAACTGCCATTACGGCATTAATGTCTAAAAAGGAAAAAGCCCACTCGTATTTGAGTGGGCTCAGCTGAAATAGCTCATGCTGCAGAGCTTTCTTAGCTACGCTTCCTAAATGTTTTCTTCTTAGGAAGAGCGGCCTTCAGTGGACGTCGACGGGCCGTTTTCTTTTTTGTCGTAGCGATAGGTCGGGCCTTGAGAGTCGCTTTGGTTCGGTATGCTTTGTCCGTTTTAGGATTGCGCTGGAGTAGATCGAGGTCATGTGCGTCGAGCTCAGAGAATCTACCCGGCAGTAGACCGTCACCAGTGACGTGGCCGATACGAATGCGGACGAGTTTGACCACATTGAGGTGCGCAGCCTTACACATCATACGGATTTGGCGCTTGAGGCCAGTTTCTAGAATGATGAGGAAACGGCGTGGTGAGAGGCGTTTGACTGCCTTGGCGTGAGCTTTGGCTTCACCAGTCCAGATTCCTTTGAGAAATTGGTCGAGCACTTCGTTACTGAAGGCTTGGTTGACAGTCACGAGGTATTCCTTCTCGATCTTCTTTTTCGGGTGAGAGAGTTCTTGAGCGAGATCGCCATCGTTGGTCATGACAAGCAGACCTTCAGAGTCTTGGTCGAGTCGGCCAACGTGGTTGAGGTGACGCATGTTTGGCGGGAGAAGTTCGTAGATTGTCTCGCGCTGTAGTTCGTCATCTTTGGTGCAGATAAGGCCTTTTGGCTTATTCAGCAAGATGGTTGTGGTATCGCGTGGAATCACACGCGATCTACCAATTTTGACAAAGTCGTCTTCGGTGACAGTGGTGGAAAGGTCAGTGCAGACTTTGCCGTTGACGACAACGCCACCCTTTTTGATGAGGTCGTCGCATTTGCGGCGTGAGCCAATCCCGCAGGATGCGAGGTATTTGTTGAGGCGGATGCCTTGTTCTTGTTCTTGGTCTGACATGATTACTTTCCTTAATGTTATTGTGCCAGTGCTAGCACAAAGTCTATGGACAAGAATACCCGCAGGGTGAAGTGAACACCAAGCGGGTATTTAAAGGTTCTACAAAAGAAAGATTACGAAGTAACCTTTGTTTTAGGAAGACCGATTGGGGACTTGCCCTCTTCCCACTTACCAGAATCTTGGAGTGCTTTTACGCGCTCGAAACGCTTCATTACTGAACGCTTACCTGCTGCGCTACCTTTTGCTTTGAGACTTGAATGCTTAGACATAATAAAAATTGTTCTTGGTTGTGAGGGCGCAAGCTAGGAGCAAGTTCAGGAATTTGCAACTGGAAATTCATCTTTTTCACCGATTTGCCGAGTAAGTCGTTAAGATAGCGTGGAATGGCTAGTTTTAGTGAGGTTTTAGCAAGATTTTTTAGCGATGATGCTCATGCCGTCAGTAATGCTGTATCCATAACCGTAGCCCCAGCCGCCATCGCCCATTTTCTGGTGGTTGTGTTTCCATAGGCCAGAGGTGACGGGAGTGATGGATAGGATTTCATAGCCATCTTCGATCAGCTGTTCCACGTTACTTGCCACATCTTCGGTGATTTTTCACCGTATCAGTG
>NZ_JBDOPO010000265.1:0-1881 GCF_039830215.1 Rubritalea sp.
CACTCGATATTGCATTGCTTAGCAATGATCCAGACTGGACAGAAGATCTCCCTGATGAACTCACCAAGGACTTGGTGCTCGACCTGTCCTACGGACATTACCTGTGTCACGTGTTTCACAATATTTACGTGTATCGCAAGGGCACTGATATGGAACGGATAAAGGCGGTTATGCTTGAGCGGCTCGCGGCTCGAGGAGCCAAATTTCCTGCGGAACACAACGTTGGCCATCTGTACGAAGCTGAGCTGGTCGTCAAGGAATTCCATCGTCAGCTTGACCCGACCAACACGTTCAATCCAGGTATCGGGAAAACAAGCAAAAAACGGCTCTAATTCACCTCCTGGCCGGCCGACATGCACCCCGTCCTAGCCTGCATTCTTCATGTCCCGCTGAAGCACTCTACAGCATGGAACTGAGCTGAATCTGTTCAAGCAGAAGAACACTCGATTCTGAGACTGTCTAGCCGCTGAACCATCTTAGAAGTACGCGTTTTTGCGGTAAAAAGAGGGTCTGAGAAAACTCATCAAATCCTCATGTTGGTCTCACAATTGCCTCATAAAAGATGTCGACACTCCTTGCAATTGGTGGAAGGCACATTGTCTTCCCAATAGATATTTTTACATCTTCTCACTAAGGAGTTAGACGTGCTACACACTGCTCATTCTTCTCAGCCAACTGGAAGTCGAAATCGCGGCTTTACGCTGATTGAGCTTCTTGTTGTTATTGCCATTATTGGTGTTCTTGTCGGTCTTCTTTTGCCAGCCGTTCAGCAAGCTCGTGAAGCTGCTCGTCGAGTTTCGTGTTCAAACAATATGAAGCAGCATGGCCTCGCGATGCATAACTTTGAAAACGCTCGAAAGCATTTCCCAGCTGCAGCGTACACAAGCAAATTAAATGATCCAGCGAGAAGTTACCCGAAGATGAAGGCAAATCCATTAAACAAAGAGCATGCTTGGACTGCATTTGTTCTCACCAATTTAGAGCAAGGCAATGTTGAGTACGACTTCAATAAGAATTGGTGGGAAAATACTCAAGCGGCAGCCATTCAGCCGAGTGTTTTTAAATGTCCATCAGCTCTTCCTCCGTCAGGTGGATATGGAGCTATTGATGGGCCAACGAGAGATAAAAATGATTCAATTGCTCCCTCCCTGAATCCAGATGACTATGGTCAGCGTGACTATGAAGCACTGACGGGCGTAGATGATTCGATTCTCCCTGATGCTCAAAATATTTGGAGTGAAGATGGGAACGAATGCGACGGTGCGCTTCCAAATAATCAGGAAACCAGAGTTGCGCAAATCACAGATGGACTGAGCAATACGCTTATGTTTGTTGAGAAAGCCAGTGCCCCAGATGTTTATATGGGCCGTGGCAAACTTACTCCAGTTAGTGGTCAAACGAATCAAACCATCGCTGCACTTGATTCACTAGGATCAGGAAAATTGCATGGTATGGATCCAGCGTGCCCAGATAGGGAAACAGATCCAGAAAACCGATGCAAAAGAAAACGGCACGCTGGTAATGCTCCTTTCAATGTTACGAATGATGGGGAAGCTTTTGGCTTTCACCCAGGAATCATTGTTGTGAGTAGTATGGATGGCGCAACTCACACATTGTCGGAGTCAATGGACCTGACTCTTTTTGGTTCAATGATTACGCGTAGTGGCGGTGGTTATACCAACCCCAACGGTACTGGGAAAGAACCACAAATCGAGTGGTGATGTGACATTAGAAATTCAGATTGGACTATGTTAATCAGTTACCAATCAAAGTTGCTATCAAAGGCTGCGGCCACGCTACATTTTTGTAGCGTGGTCGTAGTTTTTTTTGTTCAGTGTCTTGGAAACGGACGGGCGGCTGAGTCGGTTCACGACAGTAGAA
>NZ_JBDOPO010000158.1:0-1467 GCF_039830215.1 Rubritalea sp.
CGCCAGTCGCAGGCCACAGGCGTGATGATGATTCCAACTGCACACGCCGGTCGGTTAATCGAAGTCCTTGGCCTCGGTGAGGCCAAGGCTGTGAGTGGGATCGAAGACGTGGCGATCTCAGCACACATGGGACAATGGCTGGTTCCTCTTCCGGAGGGTTCTCGATATCTTGGCTTCATTTTTGGGCAGGCCGACTCGCCACAGGCAGTCGAAGCGGCGCTGCGTGAATCGCATTCCAGGTTGGAGATTGTGATTCAGCCGACTGTCGGTCGGACTCACGAAGACGACTGCACATCACTGGCCGAATTGTCTAAGAAGGATGGGTGATGTCCCAGCTGATCAGAGTCGCTCAGACCGATCAGCTCCCTGCAGGAGCGCGCAAACTCTGCACCGTTGAAAACATTGCCTCAACAGAGCCTTGAGTATGTCAACATCGAGAGAGACCAGTTGCGTCTTAAGTTGATCCATCGAGAAGACCTTGCCTAATTGCAACATCCAGCACTAACACTCCAGCCGCAGCACGATCTGCTGCTGGATCTCTTGGCTCAGCGTCGGCCAGCGCTCGATGAGCAACAGCAGCTGCGGATCCAGGACCTGTTTTTCTGGCCTAACTGTCTTACTTTTCCCCAGCAGCTGTTCGTCACCAGGCAATTAGGCATTTGACCACAATAGTACAACTATTATAGTCGAATCATAAACTGCGCTATCATGACAGGTAAACCGTTCTATTGGTCATCTTCAGGAAGCAGAAAATAACTATAAATATCGCTTCAACAGAGATTGGATTCCGGGTAGACTCTTGTTGAAGGCCCATTCCTCCATAGTTTCGATGAAAGAATGTTTCGATGAGCTTGCGATCAGAGGGGTCGGTCCTTCTCATTTCCTGTTACGAGCTTGGCCACCAGCCATTAGGTGTGGCGTTGCCGCTGGGATTTCTCGAACGGGCCGGTTTCAAGCCAACCGTAATGGATATTGCGGTAGAGAACTTCGACAGCGAAAGAGTCGCCCAGGCTAGTTTCATCGCCATCTCGGTTCCTATGCACACGGCACTGCGATTAGGGGTGCGCGTCGCCGCACGGATTCGGGAGCTGAATCCATCCTGCCATATTTGCTTCTATGGGCTCTATGCAGCTTTGAATTCGGATTACCTGCTCGCTCACAACGCTGATTCTTGTATCGGGGGAGAATGCGAAAAGCCGTTGACTGCTTTGGTCGAATCGATCGAGTCAGGGTCCAAGGAGACGATCAACGGAATTATTAGCCGCGGCGTCATGGCCCTGCCAGTCTTGGAAAAGTTGTCGTTCGCAGCTCCTGTGCGACACGGCTTGCCCCCCTTGGAGAAGTATGCACGCTTGGAGCACGATGGGGATAGCCGAATTGCTGGCTATGCCGAGGCCAGCCGAGGCTGCCTCCATCTTTGCACCCACTGTCCGATCCCTCCCGTTTATGGCGGACGATTTTTCACTC
>NZ_JBDOPO010000158.1:1477-1881 GCF_039830215.1 Rubritalea sp.
GCAAGAGATCGTTTTGCAAGATATTCGCCAACAAGTCAAAGCCGGAGCAACGCATATCTCGTTCGGCGATCCGGATTTTCTCAACGGACCCAAACACTCGCTGCGAGTGGTTCGCGCGATGCATGAGGAATTTCCTGCATTGACATTCGACTTTGTCGCCAAAGTCGAGCATCTGCTCACACGCGGAGAGGATCTTCCAGAATTTGCCGCGGCTGGCTGCCTATTCATCATCACGGCAGTGGAATCGCTGAGCGACCGAGTGCTCACCATTCTCGATAAAAGACACACACGCCAAGAGGTTGTTCAATCGATAAAGCTAGTCCACGAGGCAGGCATCGCGATACGTCCGACCTGGGTGAGTTTTACACCCTGGACGACACTCGATGACTTCATTGAAGTTTTGC
>NZ_JBDOPO010000365.1:0-1864 GCF_039830215.1 Rubritalea sp.
AATCTCTGTAGTTCAAGGTGATCTGAAAACCCAAACGCTAAGATGAGATGGAATAATCCAGACGAGAATTACGCACGGACGATGAGCTAATCCGATAGAACGTAAAGCACACCAATCGCTGACCTCAGCACGCTTTAGTTTTTGGTAAGTAAGTTTATTTATCGTGTTTGCTCGACTCTCCTGCGTGTCAGCGATTGGGTGCAGCGTCTTGTTAGGCAAGTTGATTATTGGATTACGCTGGAGTTGAACCTTTAGCGTATGACTCCAGAAAACCACATGATTCGCAACGATATGTAGTGATTGGTATCCATTGGTTTACGTCTACTTTGATTCCAAGGAGCATAGATTTCTGAGGTTCACCAGGCAACCACTTGTCCTGTCTAGCTCCATCAATAGAAGTATGAACTGAGAAGCCGACTTCCATAGTTCCTTCGCATTTCGCACATGTTGTATTTTTCATTAATCTTGGGAGTTATTTTTAGCCTAACGTCTGAATGAGCTATGCCAATACCGACGAAGGAGGTTTGGCATTAGACTCAATTCAATGGTTAGATGGTGAATCAATTTTGTTTGAACACTTACTGTTAGGAATAGGGAGGATATTTTTAATTAATCCCCAAGAATTAGTACATTCAATCAGTAATGAAATTATGCCTGCTGCACTAAGTGTAAATCCCATGGCAATAGCAATATCCCCATCTGAATAAATGTTGATTGCTTCTGCTATAAAGCCAAGTCCAGATAAAATTGTACCTGAAAGGATTATTATTGATAACGACAATTTATTGTTGTTCATGTTAGTTCCCTTGTCCATCTAACGTAAAGCACACACATCCGAAGCCGCAGGCTAAGGATTGAGTGCTGCGTCTTGTTCTACCCCTCGATAAACAACCAACAAACTGAAATAATGATACAACTAATATTACACCTGATAGGTGACTACATCACACAGACAGACTGGATGGCTAACAACAAGACCAAGAACAGCCTAGCTGCGGGTTCTCATGCGATTGTTTACTCATTACCTTTCCTGATACTCAAACCTTCAATTGAAGCATTCTCGGTAATCCTGATTACTCATTTCTTCATCGATCGCTTCCGTCTAGCTAGATTCGTGGTCTATGCGAAAAACTGGATAACTCAGCCGTCTCTAAAATGGGCTGACTGTGAAGGAACTGGATACCACAAAGATACACCTCCTTGGTTAGCAGTGTGGCTCATGATTGCGGCAGATAACACTCTGCATCTCACGATCAACTATGCAGCACTATCCTTTTTGTAGAACGTAAAGCACACCAGCCGCTGAAGCAACAGTCGAATATCTAAAATGGTCTTTCGTGTGTGACAGAGCTGGAGTCGAGCGCGGTTAGCGGTCGGATGCAGCGACTTGTTCTGCAAAAATATTCGTCTTCAATTAGATTCAACTTAATAGTCAAACGCTTCATCATAACCCTCATATTGATTACGAAGCAGTGATTTAATTCCGAATCTACCATAATGCATACCCCGAATTAGCTTGCCGTAACTAGCGCTGCTAGGCTTGGGGGCCATCATTGCATCTTCTTTAACAGTCTTGAGATACCTGATCTGGGTGCCCGCAGGCAGGAGCGTTTTAGACTTAGAAGATTGAGCATAATACGGTTCCTTTGTGTAATCCTTGACGGTTATAATTTTGTCTGTTCCTGGGTATTCTAAAAGGTAGTATGGTTCTTGAAGTGTAATTACACTCCCCTTCTTGAGGTGAAATTCGTCTGACACATCAACGATTTGGCAAGATGCGAAAAGTAGACCCAAGGGGATAACGTAGAATATGGAGGAAACGTTTTTCATTATAGCAGAACGATGAGGTCTGGCGCGGCGCGTT
>NZ_JBDOPO010000175.1:0-31987 GCF_039830215.1 Rubritalea sp.
GAAGGAAATAATCCTAGGCTCGTCCATTGTCGAGGAGATCACTCCAGAGTTCGCATTCGGGCTTCTTTCACACATGAAGGGTGGCCCATCTATCGAGGTTCTTCTCGGACTCGCACTCGGTGACGATGCATCCATAGCTCAACAGGCAGCGGACATTCTAAAGACACAGGTTTTCCTCTACGACGCGGACACAGCGCAACTCGAAGCAGCTTACAAGGATGGTAACAAGATTGCTAAAGAGATCCTCGAAAGCTACGCTAAGGCTGAGTTCTTCACAAAGCTTCCAGAGGTGCAGGAAGAGATCAAAGTCATCACCTACATTGCAGGTGAAGGTGATATCTCCACTGACTTGCTTTCCCCAGGTGGCGAGGCGCACTCACGCTCCGACCGCGAACTTCACGGTAAGTGCTTCATCTCTGACGAAGCGCAGAAGGAAATCGCAGCACTCCAGGCAGCGAACACAGACAAGCGCGTGATGATCATCGCTGAAAAGGGGACAATGGGCGTGGGCTCATCCCGTATGTCAGGCATCAACAACGTGGCGCTCTGGGCAGGCCACCAGGCTAGCCCGTACGTGCCTTTCGTAAACATTGCACCAGTGGTTGCTGGTACCAATGGCATTTCTCCGATTTTCCTCACTACTGTTGGTGTGACTGGCGGTATCGGACTCGACCTTAAGAACTGGGTGAAGAAGACTGACGCTGATGGTAACACCGTGGTCGGCGAGAATGGCGATGCCGTTCTCGAGCAGGCCTACTCAGTGGACACAGGCACAGTACTCACAGTGAACACTAAGACAAAGAAACTTTACAATGGTGACCAAGAGTTGGTCGACATTTCTTCTGCGTTCACACCACAGAAGGTGGAGTTCATGAAGGCTGGTGGTTCCTACGCGATCGTCTTTGGTAAGAAGCTACAGACATTCGCAGCTAAGACTCTCGGTGTGGAAGCTCCAGTTGTGTTCGCGGCTTCCAAGGAGATTTCCCATGCAGGTCAAGGCCTCACAGCAGTTGAAAAGATTTTCAACAAGAATGCTGTTGGTGTGTCTAGCCAAGATGCTCTTCACGCAGGTTCTGACGTGCGCGTAGAGGTAAACATCGTAGGATCTCAGGACACTACAGGTCTAATGACTTCTCAGGAACTTGAGTCGATGGCTGCTACAGTGATTTCTCCAATCGTTGATGGTGCTTACCAATCTGGTTGTCACACTGCTTCTGTGTGGGATAAAAAAGCGCAGGCTAACATCCCGAGATTGATGAAGTTCATGAACGACTTCGGCCTGATCACTGCGCGCGACCCAGAAGGTGAGTACCATGCGATGACTGACGTTATTCACAAGGTGCTTAACGACCTCACAGTTTCTGATTGGGATATCATCATCGGTGGTGACTCCCACACACGTATGTCTAAGGGCGTAGCATTTGGTGCTGACTCCGGCACAGTAGCTCTAGCGCTTGCAACTGGTGAGGCTAGCATGCCGATCCCTGAGTCTGTGAAGGTGACCTTCAAGGGTGAGATGAAAGGCCATATGGATTTCCGTGATGTGGTTCACGCAACCCAGCTTCAGATGCTCGAGCAATTCTCTGGCGACAACGTCTTCCAGGGCCGCATCATTGAGGTGCACATCGGTACGCTACTCGCTGACCAAGCATTCACATTCACTGACTGGACTGCTGAGATGAAGGCGAAGGCTTCCATCTGTATTTCAGAGGACGCAACACTGATTCAGTCACTCGAGATTGCTAAGAGTCGTATTCAGATCATGATCAATAAGGGCATGGACAACAAAGGTCAGGTGCTTCAGGGCCTCATCGACAAGGCTGACAAGCGTATTGCTGAGATTCAGTCCGGTGAGAATCCACCACTTACACCAGACTCTAATGCTAAGTACTTTGCTGAGCTCGTTGTCGATCTCGATGCGATCAATCAGCCAATGATTGCTGATCCAGATGTCAACAACGACGACGTTTCAAAGCGTTACACGCACGACACTATCCGTGATCTTGATTTTTACGGTGGTGAGAAGCTTGTCGATCTTGGTTTCGTGGGTTCTTGCATGGTGCACAAAGGCGATATGCAGATTGTGGCTCAAATGCTGAGAAATCTTGAAAACCAACAAGGTGATGTGAAGTTTAATGCACCTCTTGTGGTAGCAGCTCCTACTTACAACATCGTTGATGAGCTGAAGGCAGAAGGCGACTGGGACATTCTCCAGAAGTATTCAGGTTACGAGTTCAATGATGACGCACCAAAGAACACTGCACGCACAGAGTACGAGAACATGATGTACCTCGAGCGTCCGGGTTGTAACCTTTGTATGGGTAACCAAGAGAAGGCTGAGAAGGGTGACACTGTGATGGCAACATCCACACGTCTCTTCCAAGGTCGCGTGGTAGCTGACTCAGATCGTAAGAAGGGTGAGTCACTTCTCGGATCTACTCCACTAGTTGTACTTTCTGCAATCCTTGGCCGTATTCCAACTATCGAGGAGTATAAGGCGGCTGTTGAGGGAATTAATCTAACAACATTCGCGCCACCTCTTTCTGAGTTGAGCACGAATGCGTAGGTTTTCTTTAGCTAATAAAGTCTCTAACGAATTTGGTTAGGGGTTAAAATTTCAGGAGTGCGGTTCGTAGTGAACCGCACTTTTTTGTTTAGGGTGAGGGGGATTCTAACCGCGAAAGATGCCGAAATGACTAAAGCGTTGTGGTGGCTCGGATGATGAAACGGTTTTTACCGCTAATGAGACTAATTTCACGAATGAGGGGCAGAGTAGCCTCACCGAGGCTAGTGAATGGCGACGTTCAGGAGAGTATTGGTCTGGTGCTCTCCGATGCGACTTGGTGACACCTCATGCTAATATGTATGGGGGAGTGTTTAGGAGGCCAATGGAGGAGATTCGTGTGACTCACTGTCATGGCAATTTCAGCAATTTGCGTGTTGCTGCGTAATTGTCCTATCCTATTGCCACGTGGGATGGTGGATCAACCTAGCTGGGTACCTCGGAGATTTGCCCCTGCCGGATGGGGTTTACTGGCAGGTGATGCTGGAGTCTTGGCGTGCTACGATGGTGCCAATTTCTGCTACACAGAGGCTGTTGTGTGCTTCTAGTATTTTTATCACAGCTGGGACATTGGATGGGGATACTGAAAGCAGTAGGCCGCCTGAGGTTTGGGCATCTGCCATCAGTAGTCTTGAAGCCATGCTAACTGAATTAGAGAATTTGACGTAGGGAGCCACGTTCTCTAGGTTCTTTTTGCTGCCGCCTGGTACAAATCCAGCTTCGATGAGGTCGTAGACCGAGTCGGCAATAGCAGGGATATTTTTGGTTTCCACCACGGCTGTTAGTTCGGAGCTGTCAGCAATTTCTTTGAGGTGACCAAGCAGGCCAAAGCCGGTGACATCTGTGCATGCGTTTACGATGTCTTTTTCCCCTAGCTCAGCACCAGCGGTGTTAAGGGTGATCATGGCTGTGACTGAGGCGTCATTTAGCGAGTCTGAGCAGGCGCCTTTTTTAAGGGCTGTAGAGATTATTCCTGTGCCGAGGGGTTTTGTTAGGATTAGGATGTCGCCTTCTTTTGCATGTGCATTGGCCAAGAATTTATCTGGGTGCACGATGCCTGTGACTGAGAGGCCATAGATCGGTTCGGGGTTCTTGATGGTGTGCCCACCTACTAGTGAGCAATTGGCGAGTTTAACCATGTCGGCGCCACCACGGAATATTTCGGCGATTTCCTCATTACTAAGAAGTTCGGTGGGCATGCCGGCTATTGCCATTGCCGTGATAGGTCGCCCCCCCATGGCGTAGACATCTGAGAGGGAGTTGGCGGCTGCTATTTGGCCAAATAAATAGGGTTCATCAGTGATCGGGGTGAAGAAGTCCAGCGTCTGAACGAGGGCACGCTGGGAGTCAATTTTGTACACGCCAGCATCGTCAGCGGTCGCGGAGCCAACGAGAAGGTTTGGATCGAGGTTTTGCGGCAAACCACTCAAGACCTGAGTGAGTGACGCTGGGTCAAGTTTGGATGCTCATCCTCCGCATGCGGCCATGGTGGTGAGTCGTGTGACGTGTGCTTTGCTCATATGCTCTATTCTTAATGTTGAAATCGTGCGAGCGCCAGCGCTATTGGTTGATTTTTTTTTGATCAGGCTGCTTGTCTAGATCCCCTAGATGAAGTAGTACTTTCCCTTACATGTCAGAAACCTCAATAATCGTTTGCAAGGCGACGCAGTGGATCAAAGTGCGCGCCGTCCTAATCATTGCCATGTTTGTTGTGTTTGCTTATTTGTTTTACAAAGATGGTCACATTGGTTACCGCGAGAAAAATGAACAATATCTGTACTACCATTTGTTCAATGAAATCGCAGCCCAGAAGGCAAATGAAATAGGGAGTGAAGCCGAGTGGAATGAGTTTGTCTCAACTAAAAAGATCGACTTGCCTAGCGCGGAGAGCTGTCCGTTGCCTGAGGGGTTTGACCGAGATCAGCTTTGGCCGGCAATTCTAGCGGATAACTACGTAACGATCAGAGATTCTAACCAGAAGTACAATCAAGCTTGGGAGGAGTACTCGGGTGAGCGAGGATGGGGAGTAGAGGTGGCAGATCATCCAGAGGATCAAGGATCGCTCAATACTCAGTTTTATATGGCTACGGGAAGTGCAACTCTTGTACTGGTGGTGGTGTTCTTATTTCTCCGTACTCTCACGAGGACGATGGAAGTGACTGAGACAACCTATATAGCGCCTGGAAAAAAGGTGGTTCCTTTCGCTGCTATGCGCCGAATAGATACGAGAAAGTGGGATACTAAAGGCATAGCAACTATTGAGTATGAAGTCGATGGCCTCACCAAAAAGGTAAAGGTAGATGGTATGATCTACGGCCAATTTAAGAAAGAAGATGGTGAGCCGGCTGAAAAGCTTTACGCATTCATAATGGAGCGATTCAAGGGGGAAGTCATTGAGTTTGAATCAGACGACGAAGAGGATGATCTAGGAGAATCTGATTCTGAAGCCTCTGAGGCTGAAAATTCTGAGCTTGCGCAAAATTCGTGATTGCCAAGCACCAAGCTGCTAGCTATTCAAAGGAATCAGTTAATCATTATTAACTAACCCAAAATAACCATTTACCATGTCTGATTCAATCGAACAAAAAGTTAAAGATATCGTCGTTGAGCAACTCAACGTTACTCCTGACCAGGTTTCAGCTGAGTCCAAGTTCATCGATGACCTTGGTGCTGACTCACTCGACACAGTTGAGCTCGTTATGGCATTCGAAGAAGAATTCGGCATTGAGGTGCCTGACGAAGAAGCGGAGAAGCTCACTGCTGTTAGCGACGTTATCGCATACATCGAGAAAGTTTCCTAATTTATGGCCGCTTAGGCCGCTACAAATAAATGATTGAAGGGCGACTCATGCGTAATGAGATCGCCCTTTTTGTTGCAATGTCACGAGTGTGAATTAGTTTGGAGCATCGCCATTACAGTGGCACTGATTTAGAGAATATGAATAAAGATATCGATACTATCCAGTATGCCATGGAGAATACCATGGTGCTGCGTGAGCCAGATCGCAGGATTGACACTTTTAGTGCCACGAGATTTAAGTTTATAATCGTGAGTGAGTTGATGGATAGTGTGGGGAAGGTGCGTGTGCGCCGAGGTGAGGTCCATGCGCAAAAGCCGCAGATCATCAAGCCAGCAGCCTATAATAGTGTGGAGCTTGAGGGGTTTGATGAAAAAGGGAAAGAGTTGCTGGAGTGGATGAAGCAAAAGGGGGTGGAGCCGGTCTTTTTTCAATATGGATTCCATTTTCGCCGTACTGCAGTGCAGGAGCAAATCATTAGCGAGAGTATTGAGCTGGTGAAGGAGCGTCTTTTAGACGAGGCCTCACGTGAGGATGACCCCATGTTGGCATTGGTTGAAGGGGTTGATGATGCTTGGGAGATAGGCCTCTTAAAATTTACCATCGATATGATTGAGAAGTCACAATCGATCAATCAATTTGATTTTAAGCGACGCGGTCTGCTCTAGAGCTGAGTAGGTAAAGAACGCCATGCGATTTTCTACACTTATCCGTTTTTTTGCTGCGATTACAGTGCTCTCGGCTCTAGCGATCACTTTGGTGATAGCTAAACGCTCCTTGCTTAAGAGTGAGGAAAAAAAGCAGCCGGCAAATAGGTTAGAGGCTCTGATTCCGGCGAATGAAGCCAGTGCTGAGGCAGTTTCAGCCTTGGTTGCAAAACTGGAGGTGGAGAACTTGCCTGATGTGACCCCGGGCGAGCGAGCGTTTGAGAGTGCGCGCGAGTTGTTAGTTAAGCGAGATTACATCGCTGCTGAGGAAAAGTTAAAATATGTGAATACCTATTATCCGACAGCGATGTCAGCACCAGAGGCTAGGCGGATTTTGGGTGAAATGAATATGGATCGGCTATTTTCTGGGAGAGGATTTGCTGAGTTAAAGCAATACAAAGTAAAGCGTGGTGATTCATTTTTTAAGATCATTAGAGACAATCAGACGAATTTGGATTTGTTGATGTATCTGAATAATCTCAAGCGAATTGACCGATTGCATCCTGGGGATGTATTGACGGTGATGCCTCTTAATTTTCGACTAGTTATCGATATTCCGCGTAAGGTGTTGGGTATATGGGATGGGATTCACTACATTAAGGGGTACGAAATTAAGTATTCAAGTTTAGCTAAGGGAGCTGAGGTGAAGGAGACTCAGCTTATGGCGGTCGAGGCTCAGTCAGAAGACGGTCGGGTGACGTTGCCTAGTAGTAAGTATCGTTCTGCTGAAAAGGTGCTTGTTTTGAAGAGTCCGCAGGCTGAAATTCGCCCTTATGTCGGGAAGCCGGATGAGGGTATAGTGGGTCTTTATCTCGACGCTGTGGATCTAGAGGAATTGGCTTTGTTGTTGCGTTCTGGTAATTCTGTAGAAATCCGATATTAGACTTTTACTAAAGCCTATATTCATTCAAGCTAACAAAAATTTATGAGCATCATGCCGCTAGAATTTGAAAAACCGATCGCTGAACTCGAGTCTGAGATTCAGAAACTTAAAGTGAAATCGTCTTCTCAGAAGATTGATATGAGTGAGCAAATTGCGTCTATGGAGGCGACTTTGCAGGAGACTAGAAATGATATTTACAACAATCTAACTCCGTGGCAACGTGTACAAATCGCTAGACATACAAATCGTCCTTTCATGTTAGATTACGTGTTCCATGCCTTTTCTGATTTCTGTGAGCTTCATGGTGATCGCCATATAGGTGATGACCACTCTATGCCCGGAGGATTTGCTCGTATTGGAGATCAGCGTGTGGTGGTGATTGGTCACCAAAAGGGGCGCGATACGAAAGAGAATTTGAAACGCAACTTTGGTAGCGCGCATCCAGAGGGCTACCGTAAGGCTCTTCGTTTGATGAAGATGGCCGAACGGTTTGGTCTGCCGGTAATCTGCATGATTGATACTCCAGGAGCATTTCCTGGTATTGGAGCAGAAGAACGTAATATTGCTGAGGCGATAGCATTCAATCTCCGTGAAATGACTTTGTTAAAAGTGCCTATACTGGCATGTGTCCTTGGTGAAGGTGGATCTGGTGGTGCGCTCGGTATTGGTGTCGCTGACCGTGTGTTGATGATGGAGAATGCATATTATTCTGTGATTAGCCCAGAAGGCTGTGCTGCTATTCTCTGGAAGCACCGCAAGCATGCTCCAGAGGCTGCCGAGGCGATGAAGATTACCGCTCCTGATCTAGGGAAGCTGGATCTTATTGATGAAGTGATTATTGAGCCTAAGGGTGGGGCACATGTGGATCATGCAGCAGCAGCTGAGAGTTTCAAAGCTGTTATTTTAAAGCAGCTTGCTGAAGTACAGGCACTTTCTACTGAAGAGATGCTTGATGCTCGTTATGACAAGTACCGTCAATATGGTGAGTGGTGCGGTGAGTAAGCTTCTTTAGGATTTCTTACACATTCCCAGCGAGCGTTCTGTTCGCTGGGTATTTTTTTGCCTATCTATTTACCTTGGGGTGAAACGGGATTTGGAGGCTGTCGGCCAGTAAGGTATTCTAGTGTTTTTTATTTGTGATCCAGGGAGCTATTCTCTCGTATAGCTTTTACAGTGTAAAGAGAACGGTGTTTTCAGAATATACAAAAAGCGCATCTGAGTCATCAGATGCGCTTTGAAACTTCGAGTCAGCTCATTTAGCTGATATTCTTTTATGCCTCTGTTGCCTCTGTTGCCTCTGTTGCCTCTGCTGCAACTGGAGCGTCAACCCACTCGATGAGAGCCATTGGCGCGGAATCGCTTTGGCGTGCACCGAGTTTGATGATGCGGCAGTAACCGCCTTGGCGGTCACCTGTAGCTGGTGCGATCTCTTCGAAAAGAGCTTTCACAACATCCTTCTGGCGAAGGAATGCTACTGCCTGGCGGCGTGCGTGAAGATCGCCACGCTTGCCGAGAGTTACCATTTTCTCTGCAACTGGGCGGAGAGCTTTGGCTTTGGCGAGTGTTGTGCGGATCCTACCGTGCTCGATAAGGCTGCATGTAAGGTTTGCGAGGAGTGAGCGGCGGTGTGCTGCGTCACGCTGGAGTTTGACTGTCTTGCGTCTTTTTCTCATCTTGGTTATTCGTCGTTAAGGTTCTGTGCGATGAGGTCAGCGAGACCCACCGGTGCTTCTTCTTCTACTCCGAGACGTGGTGCCGAGACGGATGGCATTGGGCCTGTGAGGAGTGAAGGATCAAAGGACATACCAAGCCCGAGACCGAGCTCGACAAGTTTGTCCTTAATTTCGTTAAGAGATTTCTTACCGAAGTTACGGTATTTGAGCATTTCTGCTTCAGTCTTCATGGCAAGCTGGCCAACGGAGGTGATGTTCGCGTTGTTGAGGCAGTTTGCTGCACGAACGGAGAGTTCAATCTCGTTCACGCTCATGTTGAGAAGCTTCTTAAGAGCTGCGTTTTCTTCGCTTTGTTCTGGCTGAGCAGACTCGAACTCAACTGCATCGTCGTCATAGTTAACGAATGCGTCGAGGTGGTGGCGAAGGATCGCTGAGGCTTGCAGGATTGCGTCAGGTGGTGAGATGCGACCGTCAGTCCAAACATCGATGAGAAGTTTGTCGTAGTCAGTCATTTGACCAACACGAGTCTGGCCAACTGAGTATTTCACGCGAGTAACTGGCGAGAAGATGGAGTCGATAGCGATGATGCCGATTGGCATGTCAGGGCGCTTGTTTTCGTCACCAGTGTTGAAACCACGTCCAACCTTGATTTCGAATTCACAATCGAACTTAGTCTTGCGGTCAAGAGTACAGATGATCTGGTCCTTGTTGACAACTTCGTAGATGTTGTCGCCTTGGATGTCGCCAGCTGTAACGATGCCTTCTTTTTCAACCTGTAGTTTAAGAACGCGTGGCTCTTTGTCGTGGTGCTTGAATTTGATCTTCTTGAGGTTGAGGATGATGTCTGTGACATCTTCAACAACACCAGCAAGTGATGAGAATTCGTGTTGCACACCAGCAATACGTACAGATGTGATAGCAGCACCTTCAAGTGATGAAAGGAGTACGCGGCGGAGTGAGTTGCCGATAGTGTGGCCAAATCCACGCTCGAATGGCTCGGCGGTGAATTGTGCGTATGTATCAGTCTCAGTGTCCTCGTCTTTGATGACGCGGCTTGGTAATTCGAAGCGATCAAGAAGGATAGCCTTCTTCTCTTCTAGTGTTTGTTCTTCAGTATTTGTCGTTTCTTCTGACATATTGTCTAGTAAGTGAGCTGGGTTACCCTCTAGCGAGTGATAGTTTCATCTGAAAGATAAAGCCATAGAGGACCTACAACTAATTTGGACGGACTCGCGGAGCGCGGAATTAATGTGATTTAGGCCTAGATTGCAATAGTTATTTTGCGCTCAGGAGAATTAATGTGAATAACTGACTCGAGATGTCGACTGATTGTTACCCGAATGCTTTGCCTGGTATCTGATTGAGTTTTTTTCAGTGCGCTTATTTCAGTGAGATTTGTGGTTATTACCTAGGAATATCACAAATTCCGGCTATTGTAGTGTGTGAGCTTACTCGAGTTTGGGTGGTGGTATTTAGTTTGATCAATGAGTGGAGTGATTGTCTTTTAGCAGAAGATAGGGGCTTTCACCGTAAGGTTTTGTGTATAGTTGTGCTTAGCTTGTAAATTATAGTGCTACAACAGGTCTCTATCTGTGTGAAATTTGTGTGTTGCCATATCGGGTACTAGTGCTAAATGTGGACTTCAGAGAGGGTTTTATAAGCTCTCTGTATTCAAAGGAATTACTAAATTTGTGGGAGTATTTGATATATTAAAGAGGAGGCAGTTGGCTCAGAAGGGTATGTCTTCCGGTAAGAAGCGACGCACACAGGGTGAGCGCGCAGTGGTTGGGTCGATTGATCGCAGCATCTTTTTCCGCGTTTTGCTGTATCTTTTGTTCATCATAGTGAGTAGTGTTCTTGTCTTCACCTCTGTAAATGGGGATGAGCGCTTAATGTCACCAATTAGCGCTGTGTTAATCAATGTGTTGATGGCGTCTGGCTTGATTGCACTGTTTGATATTCAGCACTTACATCGCGTGCGCAATGGGCGCGTGAGCCTAGTATTTGGTAGTATACTGCTCCACTTGGCTGTTATATATTTCGTTTCCATCTTTGCTCAAGGCATTGAATCAGTAATGAGCTATGCCTTGCTATTACTGCCATTCGCTTTTGCGCCCTTGGTGAATTCCGTTTTGCTCGGGCGCCTAAGTGGCATGTTTACCACTTATGTGGTGACAATGCTTGGAAGTATGCTCGCCCCATCGGGTTATGCTATGCAGTACATGGTGCTAAGCCTAATAACCGGTGTAGCTGTGGTTATTTTGACTAAGCGTGTGCGTCGCCGCAGCTCTCTATTGCGCGCGGGGCTTTATGCTGGCGTGGTGGTGTTGGTATTGGGAGTCATTTTTGAGTTGATTCAAATTCCGGTTGATTCGATGGCATTTCAGGAGCTGATAAAGCAGTCATTAGGAGCTTTAGGCGTGAGCCTTTTGATAGCAATGATTGTTAGTGGAATTCTGCCAGCTTTGGAGTCGGTTTTTGGCATAACTACTGATATCAGTTGGCTGGAGATGAGTGATCTTAATCATAGGTTGCTGCGGAGGATGCAGTTAGAGGCACCAGGGACTTTTCACCACAGTTTAATCGTGGCATCGCTGGCGGAGGCAGCAGCGGAAGAAGTCGGAGCTAACGCTACGATGTGTCGAGTCTGTGCCTATTTTCATGATATAGGAAAGCTAAAGAAACCAACGTATTTCATTGAGAATCAGGGGGAAGAAAACCCGCACGATAGTCTGACGCCCAGTATGTCGGCCTTAATTATTATTGCGCACGCCAAAGATGGGGTGGATCTAGCGATCAAGAATAAGCTCAATCCTGTGATTATTGATGTAATTCGCGAGCATCATGGTGACTCGCTAGTGTATTATTTTTACCATAAGGCTCGCGAGTCTCGTAGGGATGCTGAAATGAAAGCGGGTAAAGGCTTAGAGAATGTTGAAGACCTTCCGGATGTGGATGAGAAAAATTTTCGCTACGCAGGCCCACGTCCACGCACACCAGAGAGTGGGATCATTAGTCTGGCTGACTGCGTAGAAAGTGCTTCACGTTCATTGACTAAACCTACTCCGGCCAAAATTAGTGCTCTAGTTGACGATATAGTGAATAAGCGAATAGCAGAAGGACAGATGGATGACTGTGGTTTGACGTTGAAGGATCTTAAGAGGGTGCGAGAGAGTTTCTCAAAAACTTTGCGAAGTATGCTGCACAGTCGTATTGATTACCCTAAAGAGGAAGATCGTAAGAATGATGCTGAATTGCGTATGGCTGGCCGCCCTTCGTCGCTTCAGCGCAAGATTGAAGACCCTCTGGAAAAGAGGAAGCCAGGTAAGCATACCGTGAAGCAGACAGTTAAAGTTGCTAAGTCGGTCAAGTAGGAATGGTTGAGGTTTATAATAACCAAGAGGCTGTCAATTTGAGTGACGCGCTATTGGAGGAGCTAGAAAGGGCCGCCAACTTAGCATTGCCGCTTGCATTGGCGCATCCATCTCATTGTGGAGGGGTTTTGGCTGCTCTGGATATTGTGGAGGTTAGTATTGTGGATGATGCGACGATTGATCAAGTTCATCGTGATTTTATGGATATTTCGGGTGCTACTGATGTGATAACTTTTGCTCACGGTGAGATAGTGCTTAGTGTGGAAACTGCGGAGGCCTACGCTAGGGAGTATGGTAATAGATTTGAGCGAGAGTTGATGCTCTATATTGTTCACGGGTTATTGCATCTTTCAGGTCATGAGGATGCAGAGGTGTCCGAGCGTGAAGTAATGGAAAAGGTCCAGTTTGATATTTTAGAGCGTGTGTGGGGGTAATATCTGTGTGGTTTTTCTGAATTCTGCATCAGAGTCGGACGACTCGTCTTGACTATCTGTAGGGGCTCACGCATGAGTGGGTCATGGCTGATGCACGGTACGAGCTCGTAGATATAATATTGTCGCTGGAAACCTCAGAAAATGAGGATTCTCGCAAGAAGGCGATTTGCAGGAAATTGCGAATGAAGCCAGATCGTGTCTATGATTTTCGTTTATTGAAGCATTCGATCGATGCTCGCAAGAAGCAGATCAAGGTGCAAATGCGGATGGAGGTCGGCATAGATGGACCGTTGCCTGAGAAAGCAGAGCTGACTAAGGAGTATCCGTCATTGAGTGGTGGGGAGAAGCGTGTTGTTATTGTGGGTTGTGGACCAGCAGGGATTTTTGCGGCATTGCGTTGTATCGAGCTTGGGATGAAACCTATCATCGTGGAGCGAGGTAAGGATGCTTCAGCTAGAAGGTTTGATCTCGGTCCGATCATGAAGGAGGGGCGGGTGATTGAAGACTCTAATTATTGTTTTGGTGAAGGAGGCGCTGGAACGTATTCTGACGGTAAACTTTACACGCGTGCGACCAAGCGTGGTCCTGTGCGTGATGTTTATGAGACTTTGGTGGCCCACGGGGCGCCGGAGAGAATTTTAACTGACGCGCATCCACATGTGGGGTCGAACTTGCTGCCAAATGTGGTAAAATCATTGCGCCAAAGCATATTGGATGCAGGTGGTGAAGTTCATTTTGAAGCTAAGGTCGTCGATTTCATGATGCGTGATGAAGGCACGAAGATGGCTGGTGTGCTGTTAGCTGATGGTCGTGAAATTACAGGGGAATCTGTTATTTTGGCGACTGGCCACAGTGCGCGCGATATTTACCAACTTCTGGCGGATAAGGAGATTTTGATGGAGCAGAAGCCTTTTGCTGTGGGAATGCGTATTGAGCACCCGCAGCCATTGATTGATAGTATTCAGTATTCCTGTGATAGAGGTACTGAACGTCCGAGAATTTTGCCTGCGGCTCGGTATAGTCTAGCGACTAAAATTGATAACCGTGGGGTGCATTCATTTTGTATGTGCCCCGGTGGGTTCATTGTCCCTGCTGCAACGATGAATGATGAGGTGGTGGTCAATGGGATGAGTTTGGCTCGTCGCGATTCACCTTTCGCCAATAGCGGCATGGTGGTAACAGTGGAGCCAGAGGACACTACACAGTTCAAAAAGGAGTTCGGCATTTTAGCGGGGATTGCATACCAGAAAGATCTTGAGCTGAAGGCTTCTAAGGCTGGTGGAGGGAAACAGAAGGCCCCTGGTCAGAAAGTGAGCGATTTCATCGCTGGTAAGCTTTCTGTTGAGTTGCCAAAGACAAGTTACTTTCCGGGCTTAACTTCCTGCCGACTCGATGAGATTCTTCCGCATGATGTATCTTACCGCATGAAGTTGGGGCTTAAAAAGTTTGGGAATCAAATGAAGGGATATCTTGGAGAAGAGGCTAATTTATTAGGTTTCGAGACACGTACCAGTAGTCCCTTGAGGATTCCTAGAGATGAAAAGAGCTTGACTCACCCAGAGATTTTAAATCTCATCCCTTGTGGTGAAGGAGCTGGCTTTGCTGGTGGAATTGTATCCGCTGCAATTGATGGTTTGAAGTGCGCGGAGGCTGCTATATCTATCAAATAATTATATCATGCCAGATCTTGCATATGAGTTAGTGGCTAAAGGTGACGGTGAGTTGGTCGTCGCCGGAGTTGATGAAGCGGGTCGCGGGCCTTTGGCTGGTCCAGTCTCTGCAGCTGCGGTGGTTCTTCCTGAGGGGTACACGCATCCATTGCTAGATGATTCCAAGAAGCTTAGTGAAATAAAGCGTGAGAAAATTTATGAGGATATCATGAATGACAAGCGCATCAAGTGGGGACACTCCTATGCTGATGAAGACGAGATCGACTCAATCAACATTCTCAAAGCGACCCATGCCGCGATGGCTCGTGCCGTCGATCAATTGGGGGAGCCGGATGCTTATTGTCTTATTGATGGTCTGAATGTTCCAGGGTTCCCATACTCTTCACAAGCGATAGTTAAAGGTGACGGAAAGAGCCTTTCAATCGCAGCGGCTAGTATTATAGCCAAGGTGAAGCGTGATCGTCTGATGGTGGCATACGGTAAGAAATTCCCAGAGTATGGTTTCGAAAAGCATAAAGGGTACGGGACTAAGGCGCATCTCGCAGCTTTGGAGGAATTTGGTCCGGTCAGAATTCATCGAAAGTCGTTTGCGCCCGTCGCCCAGTTGATTCTTGAACTGTAGGATTGCATTTGTGGGTTGCTATACTCTATATAGAATTCTACCCTGTTAGGGTGTTGTCTTTTTTATACCGTTGCCTCCCAAGTAAATTGCTGGATCGTCCATTTAGTTTTAAGGTGCGCGGAGTGAAGATGTCACACATTGAGGTTGGTGAGATAGGAGAGAGAATGTCTGTCGCACACTTAAGGCGAAGTGGAAAAAAAATTCTCTATAGAAACTACCGCGGGCCGAAGGGTGGTGAGCTCGATATTGTGGCTAGAGACAGGGATAGTCTGTGTTTTGTGGAGGTGAAAACGAGGCGGAAGCGGGAAGGAAGCAGACCTTTAGATGCTGTGACGCCAGAGAAGCAGGAGTTGATTGAGCGTGGGGCTAGGTCATGGTTAGGGCTGTTGCCTCACAATGAATTTCAATGGAGATTTGATATTGTGGAAGTTATTTTGGAGGAGGGAGAGTTGCCGGTGATTCATGTGGTGGAGGAGGCATTTTAAAAATTTCTTAAGTTTGCTGTAATTTCTGAGAATCGAGCTTTGCACTCAGGCTTTGATTGGGTAATGTGTGCCAAGTATGTGGGATTTAATAACACAAGGCGGGCCACTAGTGTGGGTCCTTTTAGCACTATCTTTTGCTGCGACGGTGGTCGTATTGGAGCGCGTACTTTATTTTCAGAGGAACCGAGTGCATGTAGGTAATTTGGTTTTAGGTTTGGCTAATCATGTGCGAAAAAAAGCCTTTGGGGAAGCTCTTCATGAGGCTGCTCGTGCACCAGGTCCAGTGGCTAGGGTTGCGCATGCAACGCTGATGCGTCACAACTTACCTCGGGCTGACCTGCGCGATATAGCACGTGAAGCGGGCCAATTAGAGGTGCCGAGAATTGAGAAAAATTTAAGAGCTCTCTACACCGTGGCATTGGTCGCTCCTCTTGTAGGGATGATGGGTACAGTGATGGGGTTAATTGAGACATTTGGAGGGATGCAAGAGCGTGCCGGCTTTTCATCAGTTAAAATGATCAACAGTGGTGTGCACGAATGCCTAATCACAACAGCAGTGGGGCTTATGGTGGCTGTGCCAGCTTACTTATTTTACATGCACTTTCTCGGTCGCGCTAAGCGCATGGTACACAGAATCGAACGTGCGGGTATCGAAATGGTCAATGTGATCTGTGATGCACGTGGGGCTACTAGTGATATCGTATCATTTGGTGAAGAGGTCGCGCAAGCTCGTTGGTCCAAGAACAAACAATCAGTGGAAGACAAAGTTTCCTCAGGTAAATGAAGCTTGAGATGTCATTGCCAGAAAGGCCTGGCTTGATGCATGCATTGCCATTGGTGGACCTTTTAGCTTTGGTCATGTTGTTTCCTCTGCTGTCAACATCACTTGCTCCGCAGGCAGGTGTTGAGGTGGAATTACCAGAGACCGACTTTCGTCTCCAGCGAGTTGCTAACCCAATTGTTGTGAGTATCACAGGTGGTGTTGACCCTCAGTTCTGGGTGGGAAAAGAGTTAGTTGAGGAAGATGATTTATTGGCTTTGGTGCAAAAACGAGCTGAGTCCTGGGAAAGTGGGGGAGCTCCGGCAGTTCTTATGCGTGTGGATAAATCAGCTCAGATGCACGGTGTGAATGTGATGCTGAAGCTCAAAAGTGAAGGGTTTCGTTGTCTTTTGGCTGCCAAGCCAATCCAATAAAGATGTTATTTTCCCGACAAAAAAAGTTACAACGTGACCGCCATGCTGGGCTCGTATTTTGCTGGCGGGGTGGTCAAAGTGGTAATCGCGGTGGGATGGTGTTCTCAGTTTTGATTGCGTCGGGTTTGTTTGCTTTGGCTTTTTGGGGAATAAGTCTAGATTTTAAGACAACAAAGCCAGAGTCGCGCAAGTACGCAAAAATTTTATTAGTGGATGAGTTTTCTGCTGAAATGTCTTTGTGGGTTGATCAAAATTCTCCCTTCCCTAGCAGATGGGATCCGTTAGAGGATGGTGCTCATCAGGATAGGGTGGATAGTGAGTTGAATGTGTTGTTTCAACAGATGACCACTCCTCCGAGCCCTTGGTTGGAAATGCCTAATGTTGCTATACCTCTGAGTGTTCCAGCTTTGATAGAACGTGGTGTTGTGGAGTTAGGGAGTTTGCCTAAGGTAATGGTGTATAAACCAAAGAAAGAAGTACTAGAATTAGTGGTGTCTCTGGCAGCACTTGGTGAATTTGAGAAGCGTCAACCTAGGGCGATTTTGCCGATGAATGTGGTTATTCCAAAGCAGGCATATGGTAGCATTTTACGTTTTGTTGTGACTCTGGACGCAAGAGGTAAGGTGGTATTCATAGCGCCATCTGAATGGCGAGAAGGTGAATATGAAAAGAAAATTGAAAACTGGTTGAAGATGCAGCAATTTGCACCATCGAAATCGGATGATCTTGAGGTAGGTGAAGTGTCTATAAAGGTGGAGGTGCGAAACCATGCTGGAAATTAGTTTTGAAGATTTAGCTATCTCAGTGCTGGCATTTTCTATGCTAATGATTGGATTTCTGCTGGTTGGGAGAAATTCTACTGAACGTCAGGTGAGGCGGCGAAGTTTACGATCAATCATTACGTGTGATGTTTGTGGTCATCTCTTTAAGGATCACAGTGCGGATAAGATTGTAGATTGTCCTAAGTGTGGTCGATCCAACCAGCGTGGACGAGATAAGTCTTTAGGATGAGGCTTGCACCTAGAGCCATCGCGTGGATAATCCCTTCAAATTAAATTTTTATGAACGAACGTAGAGTAGTTATCACTGGTATCGGAACTGTTAGCCCTTTAGGAAATGACCTGAACACCACTTGGGAAGGCCTTAAGGCTGGTAAGAGTGGTATAGACTATATCACGCAACTAGACACCACTGACTATCCAGTTAAGATTGGCGGTGAGGCCAAAGACTTCGACCCTAAACCTTATTTTAATGATGCCAAGGATGCGCGCCGCGCTGACCGCTACACGCAGTTAGCTATGGCGGCTTCGAAGATGGCAGTAGAGGACTCAGGCTTGGACCCAGAAGCTGTCGATAAGACGCGTGTTGGTGTCATGGTTGGTTCAGGAATTGGTGGATTGGGGACGCTAGAGCGTGAACACAAGAAGCTTTTGGAGCGTAGTCCAAGCCGTGTCTCACCATTTGTCATTCCGATGATGATCTCTAACATCGCATCAGGAATGGTTTCTATGGAGTATGGCTTTGGCGGTCCTAACATGGCAATCGTAACTGCCTGCGCTACTTCGAATCACAACATTGGAGAAGCTTGGCGCATGATTAAGTTTGATGATGCTGATGCTTTTGTTGCTGGTGGAGCAGAAGCCACAATGCTACCGATGGGGTTAGGAGGTTTTTCTAATATGAAAGCTCTATCTACCCGCAACGACGATCCGCAAACCGCTTCCCGCCCATTCGATACTGGTCGTGACGGCTTTGTGATGGGTGAAGGTGCTGGTGTGGTCATCCTTGAAGAGCTCGAGCATGCAAAAGCGCGTGGAGCAAAAATCTACGGTGAGCTTATTGGTTATGGTGTCAGTGCTGACGCTTACCATTTGTCGGCTCCATCACCTGATGGTAGTGGTCCATGTCGTGCTATTCACATGGCGCTGAAACATGGTAAAATCAACCCAGAAGAGGTTGATTATGTGAATGCTCATGGAACGTCTACTCCACTAGGAGATATTTCTGAAACCACGGCTCTCAAACTAGCGTTTGGCGACCACGCTAAGGATAAGCTTATCGTGAGTTCAACTAAGTCCATGACAGGCCACCTTCTTGGTGCTGCTGGTGGTATTGAAATCGCAGCGTGTTTGATGGCGATGAAGGATAGTGTCGTGGCTCCTACGATCAACTTAAATGACCAAGACCCCCAGTGTGACTTGGATTATTGTGCGAACACAGCGCGTGAGATGAACGTTGATGTAGCACTCTCTAACTCATTCGGGTTCGGTGGGCATAATGCTAGCCTACTAGTTAAGAAATTTTCTGAATAGTTAGGTATTACTTTTACAAAATCCCGCACGACTTTATGTTTTGCGGGATTTTTTTGTCCGTCCATATTGCGGTGTGTGTTAGTTCTCTTCTATGAAAGAATTTCCTATTTATACGCGGCGTGTTCAATTCGCTGACACTGATTTAGCTGGTGTTGTGCACTTTAGTAAAATTCTGTGCTATGTGGAGGAGGCTGAGCACTTTGTTATGCGGGAAGTGGGAGTACCAGCTGTTGATGCATCTGGAGGGTTTCCTAAAGTACATGTGGACTGTGATTATCGTTCGCCTATGCGTTTTGGGGATGAGGTTGAAATAAAAATGCAGCTGGAAAAAGTCGGTGAGAAGTCTTTAGTCTGGGGATTCACTGCGCTGGTTGCGGGTAGTGTTTCAGCTAAAGGGTCATTGGTTACAGTGTATGTGTCAAAGCTTGGTGAATCAGCGCAGATTACTTCAGCTCATCGAGCCCACTTGGCTTAGTTTGAAGAATGATGAGTCACCTACATGAGTTCTAAACTGATTTCGACGGCTTTAGATGTAGGAGTATTGGAGGTGTCCGCTGTGCTGTCGATTGGAACTAGGACATTGGCTTCAGGGAAATAGGCTGCTGCTGTCCCACGTGGCATTTCGTATGGGATGGCAAAGAAGCCTTCGGCGTGGCGCAGTCCATCGCTCCAATGGCTAGTGATTTTCACTTTCTGTACTGGTTTGATGCTGCGCTCAACCATGTCTTCTGGGTTTAGGAAAATCACCATACGTTGGTTACTTATGCCACGGTAGCGGTCATCAAGGCCATAGACGGTTGTGTTGTATTGGTCGTGCGAACGAAGAGTCTGTAAGATGAGGTGTTTAACATTCTTTTTCTGAAAAATACTCAGAGCATGGTTGCTGAAATTCGCCTTTCTGTTAGGTGTGTCCCAAATACGGTTTTTAACATTATTCTGAAGGTAGAATCCACCGGGTTCTCTCACACGAGAGTTGAAGTTCTCGAAGCCGGGGATAGTGGCTTCAATAGCATTGCGAATAAGACTGTAGTCACCGGCAAGTGCTAGCCAGTCGATGGTATTTGTTTTACCTATCACTTTGTTGGCTAGGTGAGCCACGATGGCGGGCTCAGACATTAGATGGGTAGAAATGGGCTTGAGTCGACCAGTGGACATGTGGACGATACCCATTGAATTTTCGCAGGTAATAAACTGCTGGCCAGCTTTCTGTATGTCTATCTCGGTTCGCCCAAGGCAGGGGAGAATGAGCCCAGTTTTGCCTGTCACGAGTTGTGAGCGATTGAGTTTAGTCACCACATGGGCAGTGAGATTACATTTGCGCAGTGCTGCTGCGGTAAACTCTGTGTCAGGTGCTGCTTGCAGAAAGTTTCCACCCATGGCGAGGAAAAAACTAGCATTACCTTTGTGCATTGCTTGGATTGCTTCGACTACGTCGTAACCATGTTTGCGTGGTGACTTGAATTGGAAGGTGCGTTCAAGCGAGAGGTGGCATTCTTCTGGGAGTTTTTCGTAAATTCCCATAGTGCGGTCTCCTTGTACGTTGGAGTGTCCACGGACTGGGCACACACCAGCACCTGTGCGGCCAATAGCTCCAATCAAGAGGTGGATATTTGTGATTTCACGTATCGTATCTACAGAATTTTTGTGTTGAGTGATGCCCATAGCCCAACAAGTTATAAGCTTCTTTTCTTTAGCTATAATTTTATCGGCAAGTCGCTCGATTTCTTCTCTTGAGACACCTGAGTCTTGCGTGATCTGATCCCAAGAGCTCGCAGCACATGCTACTGCGTAGGCGTCAAGTCCTTCAGTATGATCATGGATAAAGTTTCTATCTATTACGGGAATAAGTGAGGCCTTGTCCCGGGCAAAAATGGTCTTAGCGATACCGCGGAATATTGCCATATCACCATTGATTTTGACTTGGAGGTATTGGTCAGCAAGTGGCGATGCTTGGTTGAGCATTCCGGATATTTTTTGTGGGTGAGCAAACCCTAGCAGCCCAGCTTCGCGCAGAGGGTTTATGGCCACTACCTCGCCACCATTGGCAATGCATTTTTCTAAAGAAGCCAGCATACGCGGGTGGTTGGTACCAGGGTTTTGGCCGACACAGATGATGACATCCGCACAGTGAAGATCATCTAGGCTAACTGTGCCTTTACCAATTCCAATAGCGGGAACCAGTGCGGAACCGCTGGATTCATGACACATGTTTGAGCAGTCCGGGAGGTTGTTGGTACCGTAGTGACGAGTGAATAGCTGATATAGGAATGCAGCCTCATTGCTTGTGCGTCCGGAGGTGTAGAAAATTGCCTCATCAGGGGTGTCGAGGCGTTTGAGTTCGGCAGCCATGAGACTGAATGCGTCTTCCCAGCTAATGGGTTCATAGTGGGTTGAGCCATCACGTAGGACCATCGGGCTGGTGAGGCGGCCTTGTTGGTCATGCCAGTAGTCACTTTGTGCCATTAAGTCTGCAATAGAGTGATTTGCGAAAAAGCGCTCGTCGATGATCTTGGTAGTGACTTCCGATGCAATGGATTTTGCTCCGTTCTCACAGAAATCTGTCATAGCTCGGTGATTATCTGGGTCTGGCCAAGCGCATGAAGGGCAGTCAAAACCGTCTGTTTGGTTAAGCTCCAATAAAGCCTTTGTTCCCCGGATTGGGCCAGCGGTCGACATAACTTGTTTGAGTGATGATACGACGGCGGGAGTGCCAGCCGCCCAGGTCTTTGGGTCTTTTACTTTTAGTGGGGCGTCTTCTGATTGCATACTTATATTTATCCTAGAACTTCGACAGTTACACTGATTATATTCACTGGAGAACGCTTATTTTATTCAATAAATAGGTAGGAATATACAACTAGTGTGGGTGAAGATCGATTATCGACAAAAACCAAAAAATCAGCATGATGTTAGAATGAACGATATCGAGATAGCTCAGGAGGCGAAAATGGAAAAAATCATACCTTTGGTGAATGCCAAAATTGGAATTCCAGAAGACACGATGGAGCCTTACGGCAATTATAAAGCAAAGGTGGCATTGGACTATTTAGAAAGCTTAGCAGGAGAGAATGACGGAAAGCTTATTCTGGTAACAGCGATTAGCCCAACCCCAGCTGGAGAGGGCAAGACAACAACGAGTGTCGGACTAACAGACGCTTTGAACAAGATCGGCAAAAAGGCGATGGTATGCCTTCGTGAACCATCTCTCGGTCCATGTTTTGGGATGAAGGGAGGAGCTGCAGGTGGTGGTTACGCACAGGTGGTACCAATGGAGGATATAAATCTCCATTTCACAGGTGATTTTCATGCCGTAGCTCTCGCTCATAATTTACTCTCAGCCTTGATTGATAATCATATTCACCACGGAAATGCACTTGGGATTGATCAACGGAAGGTGAGTTGGAGGAGAGTGGTGGACATGAATGATAGAGCTTTACGAGAAATAACAGCTGGACTAGGAGGGCCCAATAATGGGTTCCCCCGGACTGAAGGATTTGATATCGTCGTGGCAAGTGAGGTGATGGCTATTTTTTGTCTAGCGACTAGTTTAGCTGAGTTGAAGGAAAGGCTTGGCAATATTGTGGTTGCACATACTCGTGCTAATGAGCCAGTGACCGCTCGTCAATTAGAGGCGAATGGTGCAATGACGGTGCTTCTGAAGGATGCGTTTAAGCCGAATTTAGTACAGACATTAGAGGGGAATTTAGCGTTCATTCACGGAGGACCGTTTGCGAATATTGCACATGGTTGTAATACTGTCGTTGCCACAAAAGCTGCACTGAAGTTGGCTGATTATGTTGTCACTGAAGCTGGTTTTGGTGCAGATCTGGGGGCTGAAAAATTTGTCGATATAAAATGTCGGAAGTCAGGGCTACGTCCTGACGCATCAGTGGTTGTGGCAACGTTAAAAGCCATTAAGTTTCATGGAGGTGTGGCATTGAACGATTTAGCGAAGGAGAATCTAGCAGCATTGGAGAAAGGATTAGAAAATCTAGTGCAGCACGTGCGTAATGTGAGAGAGTGTTTTGGAGTTTCTACGGTTGTGGCTATTAATAAGTTTAGTTTCGACACTGTAGCAGAGATAGCTTTGGTGAAGAATAAATTAGCCCATTTGGATGTGCAGGTTGTGGAGTCTGATCATTGGGCGCGTGGAGGAATTGGTGCAGTAGACTTGGCTGAGACGGTGGTGAAGACCATTGATGAGAAGCCAACAGAGCTGCAGTTTACCTATGGTGATTCCTCTACTTTGGTCGAAAAAATGGAGGCAGTGGCCATCAAGATTTATGGAGCTAAGGCTGTGACATTCGATACGAAAGTGGGGAAGAAAATTGCAAAACTTCAAGAGGACTATGGTCACTATCCAGTCTGTGTGGCTAAAACCCCCTATAGTTTTTCTACTGACGCCAGTAGATTAGGGGCGCCAAAGGGGCATATAGTAAAGGTGCGCGAAGTACGTTTGGCTGCGGGAGCTGAATTTATTGTGTTTATTTGTGGTGATGTGATGACAATGCCGGGCCTGCCGAGATTACCAGCTGCAAATCGCATTGATTTGGATGAATCAGGTAAGGTGATGGGCTTGTTCTAGAGTGGCTATACGACTGCAAATGTGATATGCTATGCCTGTCGGCTAGTATAGATTTAGTGAAGCTAGTTATGAAGAATCAGCAGTATTGTTGGAGGGCGGAGACTGGTCGATACGAGCTTTGGATTTCGAGACTTCGATGAATTTTTTTGCGTCTGCTGGATCAGAGTCGTTGCAGAGCTTGTTGGGTATTGGATGTGTCAGAGGCTGAGTTGTTAAAGTCGGCGCTATGATGGGAGATCCGGTTGCTGGGCCCGCAAAGATGGTTTGTATTTGGGAAAAAATATTTGGATAATGCTCAGGAATTTGCTCGTGCGTTTCTTGTTAAGCCTGTGCTTTTCATGAAGGCGATGTGTGTCTATGTGAGCGTATCGGATGCTATGGTTGCTCCTAGCATTAGTGAGAAGTTGGTATGCGCTTTGTTGTTATTTTTAATCTTCTGTAAAACACTGTATTACGGTTGTTTACGTGAAGTGCTGGCACATGTTACATGGGTGTTCAATTATGTGCGATCATAGCGAATTAGCGCTAACTCTTTTACCTCTAGCTACATTTTTGGTTACTGCAGATAATTACCTGATTCGCAGGTGGTACGGCTGTGGTGCATGTTTAATTGTGAATTGCGCCAGAGCTATTGGAGGGGAGAGATGTATTTCAGTTTGGACTATCTCGTGAGCTATTTGTCATACTTTGTGAATATTCATCTAGGAGATATTATAGCAATCAGTTCGGTAGCGGAAATAGGGATGGCTATGACCCCACCCTTCCACGAACTTGGGGATTCTGTGGAATTCTGGGTCGAGGGAATAGGTTCTATTAGCAACGGTAGTAGTATGCGTATAACTCAACTGACAGAGCGTGATCGGTTTATCTAATACTCGGTCTCTGGCGCGATTATTGCATTAGAACGGGAACCACTTGGAATAGTTTTTTGGTAAATTATTTTAAGCACACTTTTTCTTGCACGAAATAGGTTTTCGCTTATAAAGTGGAGTTCCACTGGTCGTAGAATATGAAGGAAACTAGCATATTCTCGATCTTTTTTTGCGCTCTACTAGGATGGGCGCATCAGCACAGAATCAACAACTCACATCCAAATGAACCCGGATAGAGCAACACTCAACTTTCTAAATAGCTTCCCCGAGGAAGCACGCAGCCGCGGCGATGACATCCAGCAAGAGGGAGCCGTTACACAAATCTTTGGTAATCACCTTTTCATTCAAGGACGGGTAGAGGACAAAACTGGAACCTACCGTACAAGCCTCCGACTACAAGGTAATCGCTGGTTCGGTAGCTGTACTGCCGAAGATGAAACCATCGCTGGTGCCTGTCTCTACGCGACAATGATGGAGCGTATGCATCGAGGAGAAGATCTACCAGAGAGCCCTAACGAGTTTGATGACACTCCAGTGATTGACCTCATCGAAGAGAAGCTCGACCGTGAGCTTGACGATAAGGAAGCAGATTTTGTGAGTAAGGTAGAAAAACGCTACCGTCGCTATGTGATCGAAGGGGAAATTCACGACCACGATATGGTGCGACTCAATCCCCGATGGGAGATTGTCACTTATGACCCACTTGAGCTTTGGCCAATGCCTCCGGGCGATATTCTAGAATTCTGGAATTATCTTGCCTACGCGTTCTTCAAGAAGCGTCTTCCATTCCCAGATTTCATGAACGCTGTGACTGACCTTGAGGCAGTACAGAAAAAAATGAAAGACTGGGAAAAGGAGCGTGAAGTGTCAGAATGGTACGAACGTATTGAAGACGTCAACGAACGCCCACCACAGGAAAAGCCTATCCAATGTGAATTCCGTATCGTGAGCACGATGAACGAGGCGCGTGTTGAAATCAACGAAGGTAAAACTAGCTGGTTTATTCTCCGCGAGAAGAACGACATTGAGCGCGTGACTACATTATTTTCCGCCGCCGCTCTTCGTATGGATGCTCAAAGCCAGGTTATATGGGAGCATTACTACGCATTTTATAAGGAAAGTGGGGCAACATCAATGGATCTCGATAATGAGGCTGCATGTCGCTTCATGAACAGACTCTTCCGCCAACCAGCTCTGAAGGGGTATATTGTCAACCTTGATGAGAAATTCTATAAGGTTGTTAATGAACGCCTCAGTTGGGTTTGTGAAGATGATCCATACAACCCAGATAACTTTGCTCTACAATTAGTCACTGAAGCTGGCGAGAATGTTTCTCATTCAGTCCGACTTCTTCCAGGGCGTGAAGAGCTCTACCAGTCCGATGAGACCGTATTCCCGGGACCTCCACGCTGGCTTGATGATACAGATGTGATGCCACGCTATATGATTCCTACCCAGGTTATCGACTCGCTGGAAGGTGTGGAATTCCTCCGAAAAATAGGAGCGAGCCTTCCTGAATCCTTGAAGAAGCGCGTGATGGATCTCGATCTATTCCCTCGCCTTGACATGCGGATTGAGCAGGGACTTACAGCAGCGGAAACTGAGCATCTAGTGGTTGATGTACTGGCGCTTGAGAAAAAAGATCGCCGTACGGAGAAGCTTGTTAAGGAGGGGTGGGATCTCGTGGAGCAAAAAGCAGTTAAGGGAAAACAGCTCCTTCGCTTCGCTCGTGAAGATCTCTATCCAGTTCCAGGGTTGCTCCAGGAAATGGGCCTCACATTCGATGACAAGCTTGAAGAATTTAAGACTCGCGTCACCAAGCTTTTCCCAGAGAAATTTGCTGAGTGGGCAAAGAATTTACCTGAGGCAATGCAGGTGGAAATGGACTTCAAATTGAAGACTCTCCTCGCTGACCCAGTTACGGCAGCAATCCGCTTCGAAGTGGTCAATCAAGATATCGATTGGTTTGATCTTAAGATCGTTATCGACGTGGAAGGTGTGAATCTCTCGAAGATTCAAATACGTCAGCTTGTTGCAGCTCGTGGTGGCTATGTTCGGATGGAAGATGGTGGCTGGATGCGTCTCGAAATCAAGCTCGATGACGATCAGCGCGAAGCTGTTACGCGCCTAGGGCTCGATCCTTTCGATCTTTCTGGTGAGACTCACCGCATGCACGCACTTCAACTTTCAGATCCAAAGGCAGCAGATGTCTTCGATCCAAAGGCTTGGAAGCGCATCAAGGACTCAGCGCACGATATTCAAGTCAACCTCGATACAGAAGTTCCAGAAGGTCTACAGGCGACACTGCGACCTTACCAGATCGATGGTTTCCGATTCCTTACGTACCTCTCAACTAATCGATTCGGTGGTATTCTTGCGGATGATATGGGCCTTGGTAAAACGATCCAGTCTATCACCTACATTCTTTGGCTTCGTCAGCAATCACTTGAGGATGGTCGAAAGCGCCCAGCTCTTGTTGTCTGTCCTAAATCCGTTCTCGATGTTTGGGCTACAGAGGCTGAGAAGTTTGCGCCGATATTAAAAGTGAAGATTCTTCGTACTCGAGACGATCTAGTGATTGACGAAGCTCAAAATGAGCTGGACCTGGTTGTGCTCAACTACGCTCAGCTTCGTGTTTGTGGTGAAGACCTTAATACCATCAAGTGGCTTACTGTTATTCTTGATGAAGGCCAGCAGATCAAGAACCCAGATTCTAAGGCGGCAAAGTCAGCTCGTGAACTCAACTCAGCCAATCGTCTCGTTCTTACAGGTACGCCTATTGAGAACCGCTTGATGGATATGTGGTCACTTATGGCATTCGCAATGCCAGGTGTTCTGGGTTCCCGATCCTACTTCAAGAAACGTTTTGATAAGCGTAAGGATCCGTCTTCGCAGACTCGTTTAGCTGCGAGACTTCGCCCATTCCTTCTCCGTCGTACTAAACTTCAAGTAGCGAAAGATCTACCTCCACGTACAGAAGAAGAAGTCTTCGCAGTAATGGAGGGGATTCAGTCTGACATGTACAAGGCAGAGCTCAAACGTATTCAGAAAGCGCTCCTTGGGCTTGATTCTGATGAAGCCGTGAAGAAGAACTCTTTTGCTATCCTTCAGGGCCTCATGCGTCTACGTCAGATTTGTTGTCACCCTGGTTTGATAGACCCTAAGTTCCTCAGGGAAGATAGTGCTAAAATGATTGCCCTCTTCTACTTGCTTGATCAGCTACGTGAGGAAAACCACAAAGTTCTCGTGTTCTCTCAGTTTGTTTCAATGCTTGATATTATAAAAGCGCGTCTTGAAACAGAGAGTCGTCCATACCACTATCTCACAGGTCAGACAAAAGACCGTAAGGGGGTTATTGAGAGTTTCCAGACGACCAAGGATGCTTCAGTCTTCATGCTTTCACTCAAAGCTGGTGGTGCCGGTCTTAACTTGACCTCTGCCTCCTACGTTATCCTTTACGATCCATGGTGGAACCCAGCTGTGGAGAACCAAGCGATTGACCGTACTCACCGAATTGGTCAGAAGAATAAAGTGATAGCCTACCGACTACTTACTCGCGATACAGTGGAAGAGAAAATCCGCGTACTTCAACACCAGAAGACTGCTCTTGTGACAAACGTCCTTGGTGACGAAGGTTTCGCTAGCACGCTGGGAGTCGATGACCTTCAGTTCATTCTCAACCACGGTGGAGATATGTTCGGGACAGAGGAAGTGGAAGAAGAATAATTTCGTTGTACATAACACACACTCAAAAGCCCGTGCTAGTAAGATAGCTGCGGGCTTTTTTATTATCGGT
Organism: Rubritalea sp.; assembly: GCF_039830215.1. Classification (NCBI taxonomy): domain Bacteria; kingdom Pseudomonadati; phylum Verrucomicrobiota; class Verrucomicrobiia; order Verrucomicrobiales; family Rubritaleaceae; genus Rubritalea; species Rubritalea sp. The sequence goes on from NZ_JBDOPO010000175.1 coordinate 27,969, forward strand.
TTGTAAACTCACAAATGTCGGAATTTGTGGTAGCCTATGCCGATAGAATACTTAATTATTTTAGTATAAAGAATATCATGGACGCACAGGAAACGGATCCCAACTATCTTCTTCAGAAAAAGTTCTATTTACCAGCAATGATCTTTTCATTTGCCTGCATATTGATCGTGGCGTTGATGCCCCTTTTCGGTGAAGTTGGAATGGCGAATGAAAAAACTGCCACCATGGTTGGCCTTTGGGTTAACTTTTTAGGTAAGTTCCATCCGCTCTTTCTCCACTTACCAATTGGAGCGCTTATGTTGGTGTTCCTAATGGAAGGGGCAGGACTAGTGACCTGCGGGCGTTACCGGCCGAATACGACACTAGGTCTCTTTTTTGCCGCATTGACTGGGGTATTTGCTGTGGTATTTGGCTACTGTTTGTACCTCACAGGGGAATACCCTGAAAGCCCACTAGTGCTTGAACACAAGCGCGACGGTATTCTTTTCAGTCTCTTTCTTCTGATCGCCTTTATGGTCAAGTACACGGCAGATGTTAAAGTGAAGGGCAAACCCTTTAAGGGAGTCTATTTCGCTTCGCTTGGTGCAACTGGTATCTTGATGATGTGCGCTGGTCACCACGGTGGTGAGATTAGTCATGGTGACCCTATTGATTCATACCCAGTCACCGTCATGGCTAAGAGGAATGAGCGCCAGAATGCTCCTGTGGTTACAGATCCAGTCGTCTACACGCATTTCGTTCATCCAATTCTCGAGGCAAAATGTATTAGTTGTCATGGTGAAGATAAGCAGAAGGGGGCTCTTCGACTCGATTCTTACGCTTTCATGCTCGAAGGCGGTGAGGAAACGGCCTGTCTAGTACCAGGGGACGTTAAAGAATCTTCACTTGTCACTTATCTCCATTTGCCTGAAAACGATGACCTACATATGCCACCAGAAGGTAAAACTCAAATGACGGAAGAGGAAATACAAATCCTTGAATGGTGGGTTAAAGTTGGTGCGCCGGAATCAGCAAAGCGCAGTGAATTAGAGATTACCCCAGTGATTGAAAAAGCGTTAGCAACTTTGCTCACTTCTGCTCAACGAGAGAAATTAGAGTTAGCGGAAAAAACTGAACTAGCCAAAAAGAAAAAAGCGTATGAGAAAAAGCGTGTTGAGTTAGCTCAAGCTCTGGACGTAGTGAACGCTAAATTTCCGGGCTCATTGAAGTACGTTTCCCAGCAAAATTCAGACCTCAACTTCTCAGCTGTTAGTTACCGTTCTCAGTTTACTGATGCGGACATCGATGTTCTTACACCAGTTTTCAAGGATGTGGTTGAGCTCGACCTTTCCTCCACTCAGATAACTGATGTGGTAACGAGTAAACTCTCCCAGTTTATAAACCTTAAGAAAATTAAGCTGAATGGCACGCAGATCACTGATGTTACCTTAGTGACTCTTTCTGAATTGCCAAACCTCGAGGTAATCAATGTTTATGGTACTCAAGTGAGTGATCAAGGGATTAGCGCACTTGCGGCTCACCCAAGGCTCCACAGGATCTATGTGTGGGATACCAAAGTTTCTGAGAAAGGAGCGAAATTACTAGAGAATGCTTTAAGAAAACGCGTGAGAACTGATAAAGAGAGTCACGTTGATACTGAACTTCCTCAAGTCATTTTAGGTATGGATACTGCGATGAATAGCTAAGTGCTGCTCCATTTTAACGGCCGCGTCTTTTAGGGGTTCGGCCGTTTTCCTTACTGGATATTTGAAGCAGTTTTAATGAGCTCAAGCTCGTTATTTCTAATGAAACCATGTAGATTTTTGAATCTACTAAAGATCCGTGTCTAGCACGAGCTGGCTCGGTTACACTGGGCAAGTTTTGGTCTTGTCCCTAGAATGGGTAAGTGGGCTTTTTATGATTATGGTCGAGTGAGTGGAGGATTGTTACTTGGAGGAGTTAGGGGGATACTTTGTCAGTCATGGCTTTGTAACTGTCGGTATCGGAAGGTTACACAGCTGAATCCCGGGTTTATGCGCCGCTGGCTATTCACATTGTGAAAGCTCCAGGGTTGTAGTCGCGATCGATGAATTTCATTTCTTGGCAACCGAGATTTTCTCTGATTGTTGTGCGCCCGATACACCAGCCCAGACGATAAGTATGTCTTCAAGTAGCCAGCGTATTTGTTTGGAGCTCTGTGATCAGGTCGTCCATAGGTTTATCTAACTGCTCGTATTTACGTTTAAATACATTATTCAGAGCTCTCCTTCAGCTGTGCCATTGGGTACCCCTAGTCAAGGAGTTGGGTGCAGCGGACTCCACGTTCGGTAAAGGCGTCGGGCTAAGAAAAAATTGTTAGTGAATAATTCTTTAGCTGACTGAGTGCCATAGATTTCGTGGTTGTCTTGTGGTTCCTTCTTGAGATCAAAGGCTTGATTGGTGTCAACCGGTATATTGAAAGCCATTTCATATTGGAAATACGCTGCTTGGTTGATCTTAGTGATAGCTACAGTCGCCTTTTTTTACGCTTAGATAGAGATTAGCCAACCTTGTTTAAGCACTAGAGAGCTGTGGCACATTCGAATCGGCATTATAAATCTTGATGAACCATAGAAAGAAAGTCACCGAATCGATCACAAATAAAGAAGGCTAACTCAAGCGGTACAACTATTCATTGAGTTACTTGGAGATGATTGTGTTCTGTGTGATGGGAATTTAAACTTGCAAGTTGATTAGTTTTTCAGTAATTACTGAAATTATGAATGATTTGAGCAATTTCAAAGAGTCAAAAGAAGCCTTCATTGCCCAATGGGGAGCATTGGGATCAAGCTGGGGAATCAGCAGAACCATGGCGCAGGTGCATGCGCTTTTGATGGTCAGTCCAGAGCCGATGAGTACGGACGAAGTGATGGAGGAGCTAGTGATCAGTCGCGGCAACGCCCACACAAACCTCAAGGAGCTAGTCGGATGGGGGTTGATACGCATTATCGTAAAGAAAGGTGAGCGTAAGGAGTTCTTTGAGGCTGAGAAGGATGTCTGGAAGATGTTTACTTTGGTGCTGAAAGAGCGGCAACGCCGGGAGATTGATCCAGCTTTGAACTTACTACAGGACTGTGCGGAGGACACCGAAAATGAAACCACACCTGAAGGAATCGCATTCCACAAGCAGATGAAAGAGCTCGAGGAATTTGCCCATCTAGCCAGCAATGCGGGAGGGAAAATTAGCCGACTCAAATACGGCCCTGCACTCAAGATAATGGCAAAGCTGCTCGGAGTAGCACCATAGAATAAGATTTTTGCCCTTTTAGTGTTGGTGGACTAATTAAACAATAGAAATTAAAAAATGGATTATCAGATAATTCTATACGCTGTGTATGTGTTGGTAGTGTTGCGCTCACAATATGGGTTGCTAAGACGCTGCACAAAAATGGTCGGGTGTTTCTGCTAGAGGCATTTCGCGGTGATGATGCACGCGCCAACGCTGCCAATCATTTGCTAGTCGTTTGGGTTTACCTTATCAATATTGGTTTCATCTTACTTTTCCTGAAATGCAGAGAGCTAGTGCACGTTGCAGTTGGCACACTAGTATAATGCGTGACTAAGCTTGGATTTGTTATCCTTGTGCTCGGTGGCATACACTTCTTCAATATGTATAATTTCGTCAAAATGCGCAAGAAGGGGAGTGCTCCTAAGCGCGTAAACTGTCGTCCAGTTTTCCCGAATCAATAGTCATTTTTATTTGATTTAAACTTTCTAAAATAACTGAAAAAACGATAATGAAAATCAATCAGGGAATACGTTCTATAGTAGTCTACTTCGACGGGAGTTGTGCCATGTGTGGCCGCTTCAAGAATTGGCTAGAGCATCAAGAGCATCTGATAGGAATTGAGCATTTGAGCAATGCATCTGAGGCAGCTAAAGTGGGCTTTCCTGATCTTGCCAAATACGAACCGGAGAAGGCTTTGGTGATTCGTGCCGACACAGGCGAAATCTACAGAGCTGCTGAAGCTACTGTGATTTGCCTCTGGGCGTGCCGTGAG
>NZ_JBDOPO010000193.1:0-1859 GCF_039830215.1 Rubritalea sp.
ATCTACAATTACGCCAATCTCAGCATAAGTGAGCCCCTGTTTACGAAGAAGTACAGCTTGCTTGCGTCTATCTTCGAGTTGGCTAGGTGTGAGCGTACGTGCGTCTTGAAGTTTCATAGCTTATATCTAGCAGAAATAATGCTAACTGGTTTTCCGCCTGATTAATGGTGAGAAATCTTAATCATAGTTGGGTCTCTCGTAATAACCTCTGTGAATTATGTTGCTAAGAAGGAAGTCGCATCAACTCCTTTACGTGCTCCACTGCGTGATCCAGTGTGACGATATCCAGGAGAAATGGAGGGTTCTTTCAGCCGCAGATTCAGCCATTCCCATCCGCGTATAGCTGTAGTTAAAAATCAGCAGCATTAGAGACACAGATTTTGATGGAAGAATTAATTTGAAGGAGCCAAGATTCTAGCTACACTGATGATGTGAAATGAAACGATTGGTACAAACCTAATGCTGTGAACCAGCAAAATACTCTGAGCCAGTGTTTGAGGATATCCAGTCACAACTTTCAATTCCTTTCATGCGACGCACTCCAGTCGCGACAGTGCTCTACCTTATGCAAATGAAAACACTATTATCTTGTTGGCTTTTTCTGAACACCCTCACTCTTCTAGTTGCAAATGAACCAGTGCCCTCCTTCGCTTCTGGTATCAAAACCGGCGAAGTGTCACAGAATACAGCAATTATTTGGAGCAGGTTAACTGTCAATTCGCCCAATAAGCCAATTTTAAACAAAAGGAGCACGATAGGGATGCCTGGGAGTGTGCTGGTTCGTTATTGGCCGGAAGGCGCTCAACAGGAGATGATCGAACTTCAGCCTATTGCCGTTGATAAGCAAAAGGACTTTACTTGTCAAATTATGCTGAGTGATCTCAAGTCCAACACTCAGTATACTGCCACAGTGATTGCGCTCTCTGAATCTGGATTAAAAGGCCAAGAACTGACCGCCAAATTTAAAACGGCTCCAAATCCCGACCAAATTGCCGATATTGAGGCTGTTGTGGTCACTTGTCAGGGTCATCAAACCATTGATGATCCAGATAAAGGGCATTGGGCTTACTCGCATATGCTGACTCACCAGCCAGACTTTTTTATTCATACAGGCGACGTTGTTTATTATGACAAAGGAAAGGCCTTTCCTTTGTCAAAGACAGTTTCTGCTGCACGTCAACGATGGAATTTGATGTTTTCCTATGACTGGAACCGTGATTTTCATTCCGAAGTGTCTTCGTATTTCATGAAGGATGATCATGATACACTTAAGGATGATTGTTGGCCTGGTCAGAGCTATGGTAAAATCACGTGGGAGGACGGTTTGTCTCTTTTCAAGGAGCAAACTCCTCAAGGTCCATTACCTTATCGCAGAGTCAGGTGGGGAAAAGACTTGGAGTTCTGGTTAATCGAAGGGCGTGACTATCGTTCGCCAAACAACATACCAGATGGACCAGAAAAAACTATTCTCGGAGAAAAACAAAAAGCATGGCTGATGAAGACGCTAACAGAATCGGATGCCACGTTCAAATTAGTAGTTTTTCCTTCGCCTGTAGTAGGACCCGATAAGAAGGGGAAAACTGACAATCATTCGAATTCTAATTTCACCCACGAGGGGAATGAACTTAGGAATTTTTTATCCCAGCTATCCAATACATTTGTCGTGTGCGGCGACAGGCATTGGCAATATGCCTCCAAAGACCCCGTCACCGGTTTGATAGAAATATGTAGTGGACCGATTAACAACGAGCATGCAAAAATCGGGGGTAGTGCCCATGTGAACAAAAAATATCACCTTTATTATGGAAGAGGGAAAGGTGGATATCTCAGAATTGCCGTAACGCGAATTGATAATGTCC
>NZ_JBDOPO010000100.1:0-7754 GCF_039830215.1 Rubritalea sp.
ATCCAGATCACTGAGTTGCAAAGTGTGGGTCTTCCGATTACTCGCAAGCTTTATGGTCACCTCAGTTTTGCTGGCTTTCTGTAAATAGACATCAATCGTCTTGCCTTGAATATGAGTTAAAGCCACAGATTTAGTCTGAGCTGATGCTTCAAAATAGCCATTCAGAAGCGTTAAACAACATAGGTTCACCACGAGCTTGATCGTTCGTTAAAAAATGGACACGTATTCTTGTGCCAGAAAATCAAGGATTTGATAACCCTAACACCCTCAAAAACACACCAAGAAATCGACAATCTAAAGCTTAAATAGGAAAAATCGTCAATGTTAGTGACCACATTGTCTTTTCGGCTTTGACCTTCTGATAAAAGTTGCCTAATTTCCCGCTCCCGCGCTAAAGGGCACACACAGCCAAGCTCGGTAACGATCACTAAATCGAACCAATTTCGTCATGAATATCACAGTAGAAAAGAACACATGTGCCGCAACAGTCAACGTTGTGGTTCCCGCTGAAAAAGTAGCTTCAGAGCGCAAAACTATTCTCAAGTCTTACATCGGTCAGGCCAGCATTCCAGGTTTCCGCCAAGGTAAAGCTCCTGTGAAAATCATTGAGAAGCGTTACGAAAAGGAAATCGAAGGCGAGCTCGCTAACCGCCTTGTTCAAGCTGGTTGCGATGCCGCAATCAAGCAAGAAGAACTCAAGGTTCTCAACGTACAGGTTCCACAAGCACCAACTTTCAAGGACGACGGAGCTTTCACATTCGCAACATCCATCACTCTTGCCCCTGAGTTCGAACTACCAGAGTACAAAGGCCTCTCTATCGACGTTCCATCTGCTACAGTAAATGAGGAAGACGTCGCAAACTCTCTCACTGAGCTTCAGCAACGTTTCGCTGAGTTCACAGAAATCTCTGACCGTGCGCTCGAAGACAACGACTTCGCTGTCATTGACTTTACAGCAACTCTCGACGGTAAGCCAGTAGCAGAAGCTATCGGCAAGCCAGCAGGTTTCCTCGAAGGCCGCGAAGGTCACTGGGTAAAGATCGAAGAAGATTCATTTCTTCCAACATTCGGGCCTCAACTTAAAGGTCTCAAGATTGACGAAGAAAAAGAAGTCACAGTTTCTATCGGTGAAGACTTCCCAATCTCTGATGTTCGTGGAACTGACGTCGTATTCGCAGTCACAATCAAGGAAATCAAAGTACAGGAACTCCCAGAACTCAACGACGAGTTCGCAGGCAAACTTCTACCAGAAAAGGGTATCGACGAACTCAAGGACGTGATCAAAGAGCAACTCGGTCAAGAAAAGACTCGTGCTGCTGAAGACGCGAAAGTGAACCAGATCGTTGAGCAACTCAACCAAGCTGTTGACTTCGAACTTCCAGAAGAACTCGTTGCTGCTGAAACTCAAGGCAACATCCAAGGAATGACGCAGCGTGCAATGCAGCAGGGCATGACTCAGGAAATGCTCGAGTCACAGAAGGAAGAGCTTGAAGAAAACGCAGCTGCTCAAGCTCGTACGAACCTCAAGACAAACTTCCTACTTCAGGAAATCGCATTCAAAGAAGAGATCAAAGTCGAAGACCAAGATGTGCTCCAGCGCATCTACCAGATGGCTCAACAGGAGAACAAAGCTCCTAAGAAGTATATCAAGGAACTTCAGAAAAACAACGCCATCCAAAACGTTCGCAACTCCGTACTTATCGGCAAGACAATTGACTTTTTGGTAGAGAACGCGAAAGTAACTGGCGAAACTGTTACTGAAGAAAAAACTGATGCTTAATCCCAACATCCATAACTCCAATCCTATGGCCCCGCAGGCCAACTATTACCCGATCCCTACAGTCATCGAATCCGATGGCCGTGGCGAACGCGGATATGATATCTACTCACGCCTGCTCAAGGACCGTATTATCTTCATTGGCACTGCCATTGATGACCACGTCGCAAACGCAGTCATCGCGCAGCTCCTGTTCTTGCAGATGCAAGATCCGAAGAAAGACATCCACGTCTACATCAACTCACCTGGTGGCTCTGTCACTGCTGGTCTTGCGATGTACGACACTATGCAATTCCTCACATGTGATGTGAACACCTACTGTATCGGTATCTGTGCCTCAATGGGCTCTGTTCTCCTCACTGCGGGTACCAAAGGTAAGCGCTTCTGCCTTCCTAACTCACACGTAATGATCCACCAGGTTTCTGGCGGAGCTCAAGGTACAGCATCTGATGTTGAGCGCACAGTCGAGTTCATGTACGGCCTCAAAAGCCGCCTGAACAACATCCTCGCCAAGCACACAGGAAAAACTCCTAAGCAGCTTGAAAAGGACGCTGACCGCGACAACTACATGTCTGCGGAAGAAGCTGTTGCCTACGGCCTCGTGGACAAAGTCCTCGAGATAAGTAACACTCCAGACAAGAAGAAGAAAGTCAACTCTTTCCTCATCTTTCTAAGGGCGCTAGTTACTCTCTAGCGCCCTTTTCTTCAACTAAATGCAACTTGCAGGACATTCTATTCCCAGTCATCTAGTGTAGACGTACGAGCTCGATGATCGTATATATATTCCTCATCCGATTTCACCACACACTTCAAACTTAACTCACCTAGAATACACAAACTCTAGGTCACCATCATGGCTCGTTCAAACAACCTAACATTGTGCTCCTTTTGTGGCAAAAGTCACTCTGAAGTAAAAAAACTCGTCGCTGGCCCTGGCGTCTATATCTGCGATGGATGCATCGAAGTATGCTCCACCATTTTACAAAAAGAGCTTAACGGCGTTACCAAATACAGCAAATCACCGACGGATATCAATGCCCCAGCAACACAGCACACCGATATCCTCACTCCTTCTGAGATATGTGATCGACTCAATGATTACATCATCGGCCAAGAGCATGCAAAAAAGACACTCTCAGTTGCTGTCTATAATCATTACCAGCGCCTCCGCCAACACGATCATCAGCACGATCCTGAACTCGAAGACGTGGAAATTGAAAAGTCTAACATTCTAATGCTTGGCCCCACGGGATCAGGCAAAACACTTCTAGCACGCACACTCGCACGCGTACTCGACGTCCCCTTCTCCATCGTGGACGCCACCACCCTTACTGAAGCTGGCTACGTGGGTGATGATGTAGAGAACATCATCCTCCGCCTCCTGCAAGCAGCGGGCGGAGACGTAGCAAAAGCTGAGCGCGGTATCATTTATGTGGATGAGATCGACAAGATTGGGCGGAAGACTGAAAACGTCTCCATCACGCGTGACGTATCAGGTGAAGGTGTCCAGCAAGCACTACTTAAAATTTTAGAAGGCACTGTTTGTAATGTCCCACCGCAAGGCGGCCGCAAGCACCCGCAGCAAGAGTACATTCAGGTCAATACCGAGAAGATTCTCTTCGTGGTTGGTGGTGCATTCGTCGGGATGGAAGACCTTGTTCGAGACCGTTTAGGCAAGCGTTCACTCGGCTTTAAAGTTTCCGAAGAAGACATCACGCACAAAGAAGACCGCGACCTACTCACGATGGTGCAGCCTGAAGACCTACTACACTTCGGTCTCATCCCTGAATTTATCGGACGCCTTCCTGTCTTCTCCTCACTCCGCCGTCTCGACGAAGAAGAACTCGTTCAGATTCTCACTGAGCCGAAAAATGCTATGGTAAAGCAATACCAGAAGCTCCTTAGCATGAATGACGTCAAGCTAATCATCACCAAGGACGGCCTCACAGCTCTCGCTGAAGAAGCTGTTCGACGTGGAACTGGAGCTCGTGCGCTTCGCTCAATCATAGAGAAAATAATGCTCGACGTAATGTACGATGTGCCAAGCCGCAAGGACCTAGAGAGCGTCACTATAAACCGCGCTGTCGTTACTGGTAAAAAAACTCCAATCCTTAAAAAGAAAAAGAGTAGCGCTGCTTAAATCTAACTAGCAGACACCTCAAACTCTCTATTCCACACGAGAAATCGTGTGGAATTTTTTTATCCTGCCGTAGGCATTTTCGAACGCTACATTCTCTAACCACGTTCTGCGGACTCTAGTACAGTGCTCAGTAAGATAACCTTCACAAAGATGTGGCCAACTGTTAGTTCATAGACTTTGTTCACTCCCTCACGCTTATGGTGGGGACATTGAGAATGTCGACCCTTCCTACAGCTGTTCGCATGTCGACTAGTCTACGATATTACCCACTAGTCCAAGTAAGTCTATTCACTCACTAGATGGAAATTCTCACTAGCTAATCAGCCAAGCCTACGGCTTTCCCACACTTTAGCCTTCCCTCTTCCTACTCCGCCCGTATCACTTGCCTCATGCAATTGACTAAGCCAACGGGAGAGTTCGATAACGATGACGCTCTCAACCATTTCCTCACAACGGTGCTGGAGGCTGGGGTCGAGCTCTACGACCATCAGGAAGAAGCTATCTTGGAGGTTTTTGCGGGTAACAACGTGATTCTCAACACTCCCACTGGCTCAGGAAAATCGATGGTGGCTCTCGCCCACCATTACAAGTCATTCTGCGATAACCGCATTTCTTACTACACTGTCCCGATTAAGGCACTGGCTAACGAGAAATTCCTCTCGCTCTGCAACTCTTTTGGCCCAGAGAATGTGGGGATGATCACTGGCGATGCCACGATAAACCCCACTGCGCCTATCATTTGCTGCACAGCGGAAATCCTCTCTAACCTCGCCCTGCGCGACGGAGCGCGAGCTAAGGTGGATGACGTCATCATGGACGAATTTCACTACTACTCAGATGCTGAGCGTGGAATTGCTTGGCAAATCCCTCTACTGACCCTGCCGCAGGCTCGCTTCTCCTTGATGTCAGCCACCATCGGCGACACCCAATTTTTTAAGACAGTGCTGAGCGAACTCACTGGTGCTGAGACCGCCTTGGTGCAATCTGAGCAACGCCCAGTCCCTCTCGAGTTCGACTACTCCGAAACTCCTCTTGCTGAAAAAGTAGTGGAGTTAGTCGAAGCCAACAAAGCTCCGGTCTACTTAGTGCATTTTTCACAGCGCTCTGCTGCCGAGTCCTCGCAAAACCTGCTCTCACATAACTTCTGTAGTAAGGAAGAGAAAAAAGAACTCGCGGAAGCTCTGCATAATGCCAACTTTAGATCCCCCTATGGTAAAGAAATAAGCAAGATGCTGCGCCACGGCATCGGCATCCACCATGCTGGATTGCTCCCTAAATACCGCATTCTTGTAGAGAAGCTGACTCAGCGCGGCTTGCTAAAAGTCATCTGTGGCACTGACACTCTAGGTGTCGGTGTCAACGTGCCTATTCGCTCTGTCCTGTTTACTCAGCTCTGTAAATTTGACGGGGCAGGCGTCAAAATCCTTACTGTCCGCGACTTCAAACAAATTGCTGGTCGTGCTGGCCGCCGAGGGTTCGACGACCGTGGGTATGTCGTTGCCCAGGCGCCAGAGCATATCATCGAAAATCTCAAGCTCGAAGCCAAGGCGGCAGCTTCCAAAAAGAAGAAAAAGTTCGTCAAAAAGAAGGCACCAGACTTCGGCTTCGTCTCTTGGAATAAGGAAACTTTTGAAAAGCTGGAAGCCTCAGCACCCGAACCGCTCAAATCAAGCTTCCGCCTGCGCCACAATCTGATTCTAAATCTCCTCGGACGCACACACGAAGACGGCTGTGCCGCGCTGAAAAAGCTGATCAACGATTGCCACGAAACTGAGACAGCTAAGAAAAAACTTCGCATCCAAGCGCGAGAAATGTTCATCGCACTCGTCCGTGGTGGCGTGCTCACCATCATTCCCCCAGCCGAGCGCAACCCCGAACCAAACTCACCGAAAGTGAAGCTGCACATCGACCTTCAAGACGATTTCACGATGAACCAAGCTCTCGGCCTCTACCTGCTAGAGACCATCCCTGAGCTTGACCGAGAGCACCCGAGCTACGGGCTTCAGGTGATTTCCTTGATCGAATCGATTCTTGAAGACCCGGCTGCGCTCCTCAAGGCTCAAGTCAACAAAGCGAAAGGAGCACTGATCGCTGAACTTCGCGAGGAAGGAGTGAGTTACGATGAACGGATGGAAAGGCTCGAAGACGTCAACTACCCACAACCGGGGAAGGACTTCATCTACGATACTTTCAACAAATTCCGAGCCAAGCACCCCTGGGTTCAATCCGAAGGTATCCGGCCCAAATCGATTGCTCGCGAGATGTTCGAGGAGTACATGGACTTCGAGGACTTCATCAAAGACTACAAGCTAGAGCGCTCTGAGGCTATTCTTCTGCGCCACCTGTCTGAGGTCTATAAAGTGCTCGCGCAAACTGTCGCTCCCAGCCTGAAAGACGATATACTACTCGAAGCTGAAACCTACCTCAAAGACCATGTCACCTCAGTCGATTCCTCACTGATTGATGAGTGGGAACTAATGCAGAACCCAAACTACTTGGAAGAGAAGGAAGCAAAGCAAAAAGAAGCGGCCCAGCGGCCGCTCACCCAGCAGACAAAAAAATTCACCAAACTCGTGCGCGAAAAGTCCCTGACAGCGCTCAAGCACCTTTCTTACGACGACATACCATCCTTCTTGGAGCAATTTCAATCAACCGACTCAGAAGGAGTCGCGTGGACCTCTGCCAGGCTCGACCCATTGATTGACGGCTACTTCGACGCCGAGCACCATAGCATCCGACTCGACCCAGAAGCGCGTAATGTGAAGCACACCCAGATCGATCAATCGTCTGACAAAAACCACTGGAAAGTCACTCAAATCCTCTGCGACCCCGACGAAAAAAATGATTGGTCGATTACCATCAAAGTCGACCTAGACGCCTCAAATCTAGAAAAAACTCCGGTTTTCCAGTTAGAAAACCTATCAAGTATCAGTTAGTTGTAGAAAAATAGAGGCTCTCAGCCGATTTCTAATAGTTGAATAAATCGCTGTCTAACTCGATGAGAACTTTGCAGAGTATCGGATCTATAGGTTTTAGCCTATCGGGATCCCGCTATGCAAATCCAACTCTATCTCAGCGCCGAAGTGCAATCCCACTTCATCATACCTCCGCAAGACATCCAGAGTGACAGCGCCACACTGCTTTCCTCCAATTGGAAAGCACTCTGGGGCTGTGAGCACCTCATCAGCACTGATGACGGGCTCGAGCACCTTTTTCTTTTCACCAATGCAGTCAGTAAATACAGCCTCATTCTTGTCGATCGGTATAATGACCTCGCCAGCCTGCTAGGAAGCTTCCAACAACATCTCCTGCTTGCCCTGCACGAGCACGGCTGCCCATTCCCTGCGAATGAAGAGGAAGTCGATTTCCACTTGCTCTCAGGAGCACCTCACCCCCTCACGCTGCATATGCTCTTCCTAGGTGATCTAGCGATCGAACACCTCATTGCTAACGATGCCGACGTAGAAGCCGCTGAGGTGCGACTCAACACCTACGAAAGCCTCTCACACCCTATTTCAGCCAGCAATGCCATGCGCCAACGCTTGCAGCCAGCACAAGTCTCCTATGCCGGCCAAACCATCGTGCCATTCATTCCGAAAGTTGCAGTAAGGTGAAAGGTAAATAGATGGTAAGTGCCGCTCATGGCTCGAAGCTCCTCAATACGCCTCTTACTGCCGCATCGTCTTCCTAAAGAATTCTTTTTCTCTCCGCTTAAGGGCACCTCCGGCAACTAGCGTTGGTGGTGCTGGAAAGAATTTCAAGCAAGGCAAGGCGTGATGATTGAACGGATTCATATCCGTGAGCGAAGAACAACGAAGCCCTGCGCAGAAAGTCTTT
>NZ_JBDOPO010000252.1:0-1858 GCF_039830215.1 Rubritalea sp.
GGTTGACGCATGTGCCACAACTGCTCGGCCTTTTATTGGAAATTCTAAGAGTCTGCCTGTTGTGGGATCGACTATTGGCTTCCCAGGCACAGTGGTAGAAACCGCGAGTGCTTCACCATGGTCGAGGGAAATAACCTTAGAAGGCGTGTTTTCTGCTTCTCGAATGGTGACAAGCCATTTCCCGCTTGGGCTAGGTTGTCCCCAAGCGCGGACTTCACCACCTAATTCTACGAGGTGGGATGAAGACCCCAGTGATACGAGGTATTCACCGATTTGATCGACCGCATAGCCTGCTCCAATACCAGATAGGTCGATAGCAACATCGGCGTGAGTCTTTTGGACGAGCGGGTATACGGAGTTAATCGACTTTTTTATCCGCAGATTCTTAAAGCCAATCAGGTTCATAACGTCTGCTGGTGCTACTAATGGATTCAACTTGTTTAAAGTTGAATCAGCAGTGTTGGATTGGTGCCACCAGTGGATGAGTGGTGCTGCTGTGATATCAAATTGTCCCTGAGTTTGTTCGCAGAGCTGGGCGGCAATGGTAAGTGTATTTGTGAGGTGATAGTCAAGTTGGATAGGCGTGTAGGCGGCCGCCTGATTGAGTTGTGTTACTAATGAATCGTCTCTCCATGTGCTTAGTGATGCGTCAATCTGTTGAAGCAGTAGATCTATCTCACGATGAACTTCACCAAGTGACTTCTCTGGGATTGGGGCTGCTAAGGTAAATCGATAGGTGGTGCCCATTGCTGGTCCAGCGCATGTAGGATAATTTTCCCCGGCATTCACAAAGGCTGCACAGCATAGAAGCGAATAAAAGTAAGTGAAAATCTTCCAGATGCTCATTGTCCGAGGTCTCCTGATGACCAAGCGTTTAACAATGCAAGGAATAAGCACCCGCATAAGATGATGTCGTGCCAAGTAATTTTGGAGGAGTTACGATTAAGCCGAATGAAGTTGAGGAAAGCTCCTGTTGGGCAGGCGTGTCGACAATACGCCATGGGTGAGATGACGCTCAGCACAAGGCTGCCGATGAAAATTGAAATTGCAGCCGGTCCGGCTATGGTCGGAAGGTATGCATCAAAAGGTTCAAGGTCAACCAATGAAACGGGTGTATTGAATACTGTTAGTAGGAGGCAGAGTATAAAAAGCATCCAAGGCAGGATATGTAGTTTTTTAAGAATCGGTGTGATCCGTTTCCGCAAGCCGTATGTAATTCCTGCATGACGTTGAGGAATAGCTATTTTCAGAAGTTGTTGTGCCGAACCATGCGCGCACAGTTGTGTGCAGTAGACGTTACGCCCCGAGGTGGCGGGTGTCAGAATTGCGATAATGGAAAGTAGTAACAGCACTGGGGCAGCCTGAGGAACCCCATGAGCTGCCCAGCCCCAGAGTTGGGCCTGTGAGAGTAACGCGCCAGAGCCAAATCCGAGGTAAGCAAATGCCACAATTGGAAACGCAATGCGTCCTAACCAATGACCACGAAGATGTGTAAATCCAACGACGAGACCACATGCAATTACAAGAATTGCTCCCCACTGTGGTGGTTCAATTGTGCTTATGCGTGAAAATATCCTATGGCCAACTGAACGAGTTGCTTGTGTTTCATATGTTGCTTGGGACGCTGTAACAATGGCTTGTGCAATCGCCTGACTCGTCATCGTGGCACCACTCACACCTTCTGTAGAAGGAACTTTTTCAGTGGTGC
The DNA here is from genome assembly GCF_039830215.1 of Rubritalea sp. NCBI lineage: Bacteria > Pseudomonadati > Verrucomicrobiota > Verrucomicrobiia > Verrucomicrobiales > Rubritaleaceae > Rubritalea > Rubritalea sp. The sequence goes on from NZ_JBDOPO010000252.1 coordinate 1,709, forward strand.
TGGCGAGGCTCTCAAAGGTCTGTCCGATGAAGTGACGCCCAAATGCACGGTCATCACGGACATACCCAACATATGGTTCATTATCAAAACTTTTCAGAATAGAAAGGCCGACCACGTGGCCGGCCGGGTCAAAGCCAATCAGTGTATCTG
>NZ_JBDOPO010000189.1:0-1854 GCF_039830215.1 Rubritalea sp.
AACGTCTCAATGGGTGCTTCTAACTGAGCTTCAAGCTGCTCAAGGTCAGAACCATTTTGAGGTGTGACGAAAGTAAACATTGTAGAAACAGCTGAGGCTCGCGTTATATAATCTTCCTCAAGCTCCGGGAACTCGTAGTTGATCACTACGGCTGTTCCAGTCCAGTCGATGGCTCTGGCGAGAGCGTCGGTGACTACCAAAACTCTACATTTTTCAGCTTTGAAATTTGCAATCGAGCGGTCCCTTATCTCTTGCTTTTGCTTGCCGTGAAGTGACTCAGTCAAGATACTGCCCTTGTTTAGTTCGCTCGCAAGTTCGTGCACACCTTCACGGGTGCGTCGGAATACCAGCACCTGTTTCCAAGCTGAGTTTTGCTTTAGGAGATGAAATAGAAGGTCATGCTTCTGTTGTTCAAAAACTTCGTAAATGTATTGCTGATTGTCTGACATGGTGCGATCGGTGGTAACTCCCTAACACCATTCATGCTGCAGATTACTCTCAATGTCGAGACTTGTCCGCGGACGTCTCCGACAAATAGTTTCTGATGCATTCCCACTGTCAGCTCAATCGGCCAATAGTTGGTAACTAGGTTAATAAGCCGGACAATTTCAGCCCACCAGTGGGAGCATGAACCCTCACACACGTAGTTCGTATTGAAGCTAGGGTTTACCTTATGATTCATCACCACAGGCCGAAAAAGACGCCCCCGGCACCTTCTACTTTCGAATTCTCGTTGATGTTTGCTCCACCGGTTGTCGCGTCATCGACGGTCACCACGTTGCTCCACTTACCACTGATTATCTACCATTGTGGGGGTCTGAATAGCGTCAGACCATGTGCTCAAGACTCAGCCTCCGCAACGTAACCTGCATAGCTCATTAGCTTGTAGCGATCTCAAAAAGGAGGCTTCGGTGCCACTGCAACAGCAAATGCAGCCATCGATCAAGGACGCTAATGACTGTGGCCTGCTCCTTCGGCGTTCAACCAACCAGCGACTATCAGCCCGCCTATCGTCAGTAATTCTACTCTTTGAAATTTCCCACACACAGAAGATTCTAGCTGGGACCTCAAGCCCATAAAGCTCTAGCTAAAACCAGAATCAAATTAACCACTAAAATGAAATTCACCACTCACTCCCTCTCCGACAAAATCACCTTCCAGACGTTGCTAGCGAGTTAGTTTATTTCTACGATGATGGCGGTTTTCTCTTCTTCAAAGCTACTAACTTAGCTGCAAGGTCTTCACCAGTGCGTTCGGCATTGTCTAAAGAACATTGTATCTCTTCAGTGCCAGGAGCTTTTTAGCGGTAGTGATGTCGCGCAACTCTAGCCGGATGCTAGCTAGTTAAAGACCTGAATGACCTCTCCACCTAACCATAGTTGATTTGGAAATCCTTGGATAAGATTGGCGTCGCGCGAGCTTAAGCGGTAGGATTTTAGTAGAGTCTCCCCCTTAAATTCTGGGAGGTTCAGTTCATATTCTGCTCTTTCTGCGTCTTGAGCCGTCCTATAATTCTCCTGTACTGTACGAATTTCGACCTCTAGAGCATAGTGATCTGAATCCTCTCACTTCGAATTGGCTTCTTTTGTATTCCTAATCCTCATATCGATCATCTGGCCAGCTTTCGATATTTGGGAGAAGTTGGATGATTTTTTTCAAACAAGAACAAAGAAACTAAGCGGGAACTCCCAGCTATAGGCTCTCAATATACTCTACTGCCAAAACACGCGCATCAGCATCCGCGGCGATCAGTACATCTAGTGAATCACCAGTTTTCACTGCATGCGCATCCATCACCTGCGCTACTAGCTTCCATATGTCAGTGAAACCGATTTTCTTATTGATGAAGGCGTC
>NZ_JBDOPO010000218.1:0-7726 GCF_039830215.1 Rubritalea sp.
AAGGTAAATTCAAGGAGCAGGTTAAAACTCAAGTCAGGAGTTTGGCTAAGAGGCAGACGAGGATTCAGAAATACTTCAACTCATCAAAAATATCCTATGCTGCCTTATTTTCCGCCCCATTAATAACCTCTGTGAACATTACTCATATCTACGGGCTTTGCCAAAGGCGAGTACTGTGGGTGACTAGACATCAAATCTATAGTGCATAACAGTGCGAAAAAGCACCACAAACTCAAGGACTACAGTTACTCATTGAGCTGCTATGCAATGACTGTGATTAAGCAGCTAGAATTTCAATATAAACTGCAATTACTAACAACGTTAAAGATAGCTCCTCAGTAAAGTCTACCTCCCCAAAAAAAGCGTCGTCGGGAGACTAAACAAGCAGAAAATTAAGAAGAATAGCTTCATCACATTGGCAACACTAAAAACTGGATCTCTAGCAACCTCCAGCCCACTATCTGCTGGAATTGATTTTAAGTTTAGGGCAACAAAAAAACCGTAATGCCTACAGCTACGGGAACTTATTTAAATGGTAGCAGGTGAGAGATTCGAACTCTCGACCAATGGACTATGATTCCACTGCTCTACCACTGAGCTAACCTGCCATTCATTTGTTACTGTCTGAAGATCTCACCTCGGACGAGCAGGGATTTACCCCAAGTGCCCCGTCCTGTCTACAGAAAAGTGGATAATTTTTAAATCTTATGGAGCTAAAGTCTGGTTCATCCAGCGCAAGAGCTGGGTGCGGTATTTCCCTTTTTCTACAAAAAAGCAATTCACGTGATCTCCACCCTCGACTCGTATTAACCGTTTTGGAGGATTTGCCGCTGCCACTAGCTTCTCCGCTTGAGCAAATGGGATTGTCGAGTCAGCAGAACCGTGCACCACAAGAACTGGCATGCCCTTTGGCAATTTTTTCACGTAAACGCAGGGATCATAGGTATCAGTCACCACCTTTCGCGCTCGGGGCCCAGCCACACGTTCGGCCATATCCTTATAAGAAGCAAAGGTTGAATCTACGATCACGGCTTTTAGTTTCTTCGGAGCCGACTCAGCGAGCGCTGCGATGGACTTTGCCCCACCTAAACTATGACCAAAGGAAATAATTCCATCCACATCCTCTCTCCCAGCGGCATAGGCAAATGCGGCCTTGGCATCTTCGACTGCTCCCTCTTTCGAAACCTCACCCTCAGATTTTCCATAACCACGGTAGTCGTACATCATCACGTTGTAACCTGCATCCACCAGCCAATACACGAAGACAACATGGTGCGGTAAGGAACCCGCGTTACCATGTGAATAGACAATTGTTGCCTTGGCTGATTTTTTCTGGGTCGGAAGCCACCATCCATGAAGCTTGACTCCATCACTAGCCTTGAATGTCACATCTTCATAGGCATAGCCGTGCTTGGCTGGTGTGAACGGTGCGTCTTTAGTTGGATAGTAAAAGAGGCGGTCCCCACCACCTTTCCCCATCAAACCCAGCACGACTGCACTGCGCAAATCAGTCTCCGAGGCGCAAGAAACCAAGCTTAATTGGCTGAGTAGACAAAGGGAAGTAATGAGGCGCTTGATCAACATGATTTAGAGTTAGCATAGATGCCTGTACTTGGATAGCCCGCTCATTCCCCCTCCTTCAGCAACCCAATTTAAATAGCAGACAAGAGCCAGTCCCCCCCCGCGTACTATTGATCCCAAAAGCGGGTATAATGCTTAAGACCGATGAGTTAGATTTCCTTAAGAATTGATGACAGAAGAGCGATTCTCTGCTTGTTTATTCCTTATGCATTGGACATCACCACTCACTCTTCTTGTTGGCCTTCTACTCACTGTCACCAGCGGCAGCGCGGCAGACAAAAAAGACCCTGCTAAAGCTGAGCAGAAAAAGCCAGTCAGCCGAGACGGATCAGTCACGATCGCAGGCTCGAAGGTCGACTACATTGCAACGACTGGCGAGCTCTTACTCAAGAATGACAAAGGCGATGACCAAGCCAGTATTTTTCACGTCAGCTACATCAAAAAAGGGGTCAAAAATATCAGCACTCGCCCCGTTCTATTCGCCTTCAATGGTGGTCCCGGCTCCTCATCTGTCTGGCTCCACATCGGAGCTCTAGGGCCCAAGATCATCCCCACTTCCCCGGACGGCACCAAGGCCCTAAATCCTCCTATCACCGTGGTGGAAAACCCGCAGTCTATTCTCGATGTCGCGGACCTCGTATTTGTCGATCCAACCGCGACTGGACTCTCACGCCCGACAGACAAATCGAAACAATTCTTTGGAGTCACTGGCGACCTCGACTCGATGTCCGACTTTATCCGCCGTTGGGTGACCCAGCACAAGCGTTGGTCTTCCCCAAAATTCGTACTCGGCGAAAGCTACGGTTCACTCCGTGCCGCAGGTCTCTCAGACAAGTTACAAAAGCGCTACGGCATGCACCTAAATGGAGTCATTTTACTCTCAGGACTACTCGACTACCGCACGCTGAGCCCAAGCCAGGGAAACGATCTCTGCTACGCGATCTATCTTCCATCGCTCGCCGCCACCGCGCATTTCCACGGTAAAATTAAAGGCGATAGGGCCACCATCGTCAAAGATGCTAAAGAATTTGCTGCCACCACCTACCGCACAGCTCTCCACCGCGGGCACACGCTCGATGACGCGACCAAACAAAATATTGCGAACAAATTATCCGAACTAACTAGTCTCGATCCTCAGTGGATCATCGAAAACCACCTGCGCATTTCCACCACAAAATTCCGCAAACAACTTCTCAAAAGCGAAGGCAAAGTCCTCGGTCGCTTTGACGCCCGAGTTGCTTGGGATGCGATCAATACTGCGAGCGAGTATCCAGACTACGACCCTTCCTACTCAGTAGTCCACGGCCCTATTGCCACGGCCATGCTCGACTACCTCGGCCGCGACCTAGGCTGGAAAGACGAACGCGTCTACGAAATCATCTCCAGCAAGGTGCACCCATGGAACTGGAACGCTAACAACTCATACGTCAACCTCAGCGGGTCAATCGCCAGCGCACTCAAGCACAATCCAAAACTCCGTGTGTTAGTCCAATGCGGACACACCGACCTAGCGACGCCAGCCAACGGCATACTCTACAGTCTAGACCACATAATGCTGCCCAAAGCGCAACGCGCTAACATAAAGACAGCCTGGTACGATGCAGGCCACATGTTCTATCTGAATCAATCCGATCTAGAGAAAATGCGCAAGGACCTCGTTTCCTTTGTCACTCATGTAGAATAATGCGACTACCATTGAACTACCTCAAAGCCGAGCAATGGAGGCCACCCGTTCTCATCAATAGCCATCAACAGAACGTTGCTAAGCGGGAATTTAGCATACTCAAACTCAAAGGCGCTATAGATCAGAGCCTTTTTCGACAATCCGCCAAGATATCACCCGCTATAACAGCAGTGAATGTGGAGTAAGGGAGGGAACCTTCCTTTTAATCCGCTGCTTATGCTTGAAATTCTAGTTCTACAAAGTTTTCAAAGTCTCATCGATAAAACTTCAAACCTTACAATACAAGAGCTTATGAGTTTCATGAACATTCTAGACATTCACACGGGTGACAGCACTCATGGTAAAACTACATTTTGGATTTTATGGGGCTGATTGTGCGCCCCGGTCGATTTGAAAAAATCCACCAAAGCGATCGCAAAAAGACGAGTGTCCTGCTCTCTTGACCAAGCGAACAACGAAATTCACAGTGGCTCTGACAAACATCACGCATCTTGGCGCCAAGAGGAAGCTCATCGAATTTTATGCGAGCACCCCCTTAAGCGTTCACCACAGCTAGGTGTTTAAGGTCCTACTGAATGAAAAGGACTATGTGACCCTGAGCGAAGTACTTATAAACCTCGAGTAAATGAGGCAGTTCTCCCAAAGCACTACTCCGGAGAATTCACACTACTCAAAGCTAATAGAAACTCACTACTGAGCGACGCTGACAAACATGTGACAAGAGGCATAGCCGCATTCGGATACGGCTACGTACTTGGCAGGAACAAATGTTGAGCATTAAATATGTTTCGACGAACAGAGCACCTAGGAACTAGCCCGCTCGCTTTCATAGTTAAATCTCTATTTGTAGCTCACAACTATTCACTATCTGAAGCTTCTATGTGAGGTGACCTACACCAGCATAAGTCAGTCATACGTCCCCATCTATTTACTACGAGTGCTCAAAATATGCATTAGATTAGAGCTATTTAGCGATATGGTTCAATGCTGATACCTTTTATTCCTATACCCTCACCTATGATATTACGCGGAGTGATTTGAAGTTGGTTTAACCCTGTTTTGGGAATATTCAACACACCTAATGTCACCTTGAAAGTACGCTGGCGTGGTGGCCCAGGCTGGACTTTCTTTTTAGCGTCATAGCCAGACTCGTAGGCAATGAAGGTAATGCTCTCGTCCCCGCTCGATAAAACCCACTCAGAATTCACCGCGTCATTCTGACAAGAATACTCGAGGCTGACGAGATAGTCACCCGCCTCCAGCACATTGATGTCCCAAGTGGCTTTGGCGTCCTTGGATGTCCATTTCTCGACGAAATAATCGTGCTTCCACTCACCAAATTTTTCCATCCATCGGTGCTCGTTGACTTCGCATCCTTCAGTAGAAGCGACCCCTGCCAGTAAAGTAGCTGGAGTTAAGCCGTCGATTTGTTTCGCCTGATTCGTCACCTTGACAGGCCCATCTAGGGTGAGCTTGACCACCGGAATCATGGAAAGATCGCGCCCAACTCGTGATCCAAGATGTATTTCCAGAACGTCACCATCTTTTGAGAATTCTACATTGGAAGAATCGTTGAGAATCGAGGCTGATGTTACGTTTGCTCCCAAGTCCGCCAGGCGCAGCGTTCCGGCGACAGGCCACTCGAAAACATGCAAGTAGACGTCATTGCCTTTCGTCGTTAAATCTCCCCAACTGAAACCTTGGTCGAATGGCGACGCTTCAGTTCCATAGACTGCTTCAGCATGCGCTTCAATCCAGTCTCCAGAAGCAGTCAATGTCTCGATTGCCTTCTCGGGGATCGACCCATCTCCCTTGGGGCCGACATTCAGCATGTAGGAGCCACCACGAGCAATCACCTGCACAAGGCGCTTACAGATAGTCTTGGGAGACTTCCAGTTTTGATCATACCAAGCGTATGACCAAGAATCATTGGTGGTATCCACTGTTTCCCATACTCCGAGATCTGGTCTAACTGGAGGAATATGCATATCTCCCAGAGAAACGTAGTCACCATAGCCCCCACCGATACGACTATTGATCAAGCAATTAGGCTGCAACTTGGTTACTAGATCAACCAGCTGAGAGCTATACTTAGCATCCATATTACCTGGAGTATCAAACCAAATGATGCCTATATCTCCGTAATTAGTCAGGAGCTCAGTCACCTGAGGCACTACCTTATTTTTAAAGTAGACATCAAAATCTTTCGGAGTGTATCCCTCTGGCCGCTCTCCTTTATACTGACCACCGTAGGGTTCTGTCCAATCTTGGTTCTGTGAATAATAAAATCCGAAGCGGACACCTTCTGCGGCACAGGCGTCGGCCAGTTCTTTCATCGGGTCACGCTTAAAAGGAGTGGCTTTGGTGATCGTAAAATCACTCGCCTTAGAGTCAAACATAGCAAAGCCTTCGTGATGCTTCGCGGTGATGATAATACTCTTCATCCCGGCTGCTTTAGCGAGTCTAACTAACTGCTTGGCATCAAAATTTTCAGGGTTAAATTTGCTAGCGGAGGCTTTATAAGCATCCACGGGGATATTCGCCATAACCATCAACCATTCACCTATACCATAGTGGGTCTTTCCTTGCCAGACACCACCCATTTCTGAGTACAGCCCCCAATGGATAAACATCGCGTATTTATCCTCGGTAAACCACTTCAGGCTTTGATGACTGGGCTTGATAAGCTGCTGGCTTTTCTTGCCCCACATCTTATCCATTTCTTCAGCAAAGACAGAGCCGTTGAGACCCAGTGCTGTCAATGCCAGTAAGCTACTTTTTAATAATCTTTTCTTCATAACAATCTATCTAATCAAAATTCTAAAGATCTAGGACGGAGAAATCTCACGCTCATAGTTTTTAGAATATCTTACATTTTTCGAGCATCGAGTATCATCCGTTTACAGGATATGCGGTCGATTTTATCTCAAATTCTATTTTGTTCTTTCAGCAGAAAAAGTATCTTTATCTGGGCCCGCTGGCAAGGTTGCTGTCCAGTCAGTGAGTTTTTTTGTCAGGCTAGCCAGGACTTCCGCGTGATTGGCCTTCAAATCATTTTTCTCATAGGGATCCGCCACAATATCGTAGAGTTCGAAGTACTTCAAATTTCTATCAGTAACGAGCTTCCAATTCTGATCCACAACCGCGTAACCAACCCAATGATCAGGTTTATCTTTGGACCCAGGCCACTGATTGTCCATTTTCCAGAAAAGTGGCTTTTCACGTTTTACCGAGGCTTTTCCCATCAGCACGCTCACCTGGCTCAAGCCGTCAGGCTCATAACCGACTGGCAACTCAGCACCAGCAATCTCACAAAATGTGGGGAGAAGATCCACAGCTGAAATCAGTGAGCTTTCATCCACCTTTCCCGCAGCAATATGCTTCGGCCAACGGGCCAAAAATGGCACACCGATACCACCTTCAAACAGAGACCCTTTATACCCCTTACGGCCACCTGTAATTCCCTTTGCTCCACCAAGCCCGTACCCTGCGCCCGTCGCGGTATCGTGCTTCAACGTTAACGGCACGTTCCCAACGCCTCGCGCTGGACCATTGTCAGAGGAGAAAATCACCAGTGTATTGTCAGAAATATTAAGCCTTTCTAGAGTATCTAAAACCTCACCTACTCGGTCATCTGCATGGGATAAAACCGAAGCATAAATATTATCAGCCTCATTTAGATTCGGAAACCTCCAGCGATATTTAGGGACCGTATGAAACGGCGTATGTGGCTCATGAATCCAAAGGTTTATAAAGAACGGCTTTTCAGCTTTATTAGTTTCCTCTATGAACGCAATGGCGTTGCGTGCGTCTTCATGCACTGGCATTTGCTCTCCAGCGCAGTTAAAGGCTCCGTATGTGTCATAGCCATATTGGCTGGGCAACGGCGAATCTGAAATCATATTGTTAGATAGATGCCACTTACCAAAATGCGCAGTGGCGTAACCAGCTTTCTGGAGCATCCTAGGTAATAGCGGTGCTGTAAGACTCAGCCAGTCCGGCATATTACGTTTGGCATTACTAGAGGCCCAAGCAAAATGGCCGTCAATGCTGTAGCGCGCTGGGAAATGCCCAGTCATGACTGCTGCTCGACTAGGAGAGCAAACTCCACTAGCAACTGTAAATCGGTGAAAGTCGGTCCCTTCAGCAGCCAATCTATCTATGTTTGGAGTCTTTACATATGGATGGCCGTGGCAACTTAGATCGCCCCAGCCCCAGTCATCGGCAAAAATAAATAGGATATTCGGTTTATCTTGAGCGAAGACCGAAGAAGACAACATTGTTAGTAGTAGTATTTTTAATCTTTTCATGGGAAAATAAATTTAATGTTAGAGCTCTTAGTTAGATCAGCATTTGCAGGAATATTGTAGGTCCTGCTCCATAGTTGAGTCATTGGATCGTAGTCGCATTGCCAAAAGTCGTTGCCATGAACGCTTTGATCCAATGGCTTACCATCAATCA
>NZ_JBDOPO010000369.1:0-7719 GCF_039830215.1 Rubritalea sp.
GTCCTCTTTTTCGTTTACTCATAGGTCTAATTTCGGGTGTTAGTCCCCTCGTAGACCAGCCTAAATCATCAATAAGCTACCTGCTCCGTTTTGCGGGACCACTATAGTCACCATCCCAACAGCTTTAGCCCCATCACCCATAAACACTCCCTCTTTTAGCGTCGGGCCCTGTGGGTTGCCGTGCGATAGCACCAACTTTACGTCTGCGTACAAATCACAGTTCGATCCCACTGTCACATTGGGCGCAATGATGATTCCTGACGGGTGGGGTAAACGTAATCCAGGGCCAATCTTAGCATGTTTACTAACCTCAATTCCAAAGAACCAAAATAGGATCTTAGCTACGGGGAAGGTTGGTAACTTCTTCTCACCGCACCATTGCTGTAAGCGAATCAAGAACAGAGCATGAACACTATTCAAAATGAGACATAAGGCCAAACGCTTGAGCGAACCGCAAGGTTCGTAGTCTCGAAGGTTCCTCTGAAGGTCGGCTTTGAAGTAGCTGAGCATCGTTTAATTATATCGTTGCCATAATTGTTTGTAGGCTTGGAGAGCTTGATCCGCAGAGCCCACGGGCGCGCAGAACTGCCCAGACAACCAATTCAAATTCGCAGCACTTGGCTGCCACAGCAGAACTGCCAACACATTGAGTAAGATCTCTCGAGGATATCGAAACACTTTCCCGCTCAAGCATCCTTTGGGGCCGAATGAGCGAAGACGAAGCAACATGTTCTTCAGCGCGAAGGTCTCAGGGCACTTGTCTCCCGCTCTCGAATAACTCTGAGGGTCAGAAATCTGATATTCTAAGCGGCGGCTTTCAATATGGCGCCAAACTTCCCAAGCCAGCTGGCTCACTTCTCTGTGACGCGCTTCAAGTTCCTCTTTCGAAACCGTACTCAATTGTGGATGTAACTTAAAATCGACCGCCACGAGGTGATGGGTAAGGATGTCCTGCATCGGCAGGTCCGCAGCCGACAGAGTTTTCAAATTCTCGTGCCGCTGCACACAGCTCCAATGATATTGACCATGGGCACAAAGTAAGGCATCTCCAATCGCTAGCTGAGCCTTAGCTATATTGCGAGTAACAAAGTCCGTGTCTTCCTTACTCAGCTTGTCATGCTGTAATAAATCTTTTGCAAAAAGTAAGCCGCTAAAGCGATTCATCATCAAGCGAGTCGCCTCGTGCAGCGGGATTTTGGACGCGTCCTCATGATGAGTGAATTCTGATCCAGCTAACACTGCATCGTCTCCCACTGTCACTTGGTGGCCGCAGAGCAGGTCGTAGTAAAACATGTTCACTTCACTGGAAGCTAAGGCTCGCAATGATGAAATTTTAAATTCTACTTCGATACCGACCTCTTCGGTCATTTCATGTTCGAGGTGATGGATCGCATCATGATACTTCCTCTCGTTGAGTCGAGGTGAGCCTTTGATGTAGAGGAAGAACTCTAAATCATTATACGGTAGATCTTGCTCATTTTCTTTAAAGACTCCTCCTTCTCCACGCCCATAACCACCAGCTAGAATCAACGCTTCTAACTGAGAGTCAGGAACAATCTCTTTCACCTTTTCCCCAATCCTCTCACAAGAGGATGCAAGCATCGTTTCCAAGGCCTCTGATCCATCTCGTGTGTAGCGTTGTTTCTGCATGTTCATTAGAGGGTGGTTTGATGGTGTTCTTCAGCGAGTTGATAGATTTTCTCAAGACGGGCATTGATTACAGACCAATCGTAGTTAGCTTCCGCATTGCGTTTCCCTGCATCGCCTATAGACTGAGCCTGCGAACAGTTCGCATAGAGCGTGGTCATATGTTGGGCTAATTCCAGATCTGCTTGCTCAGAAGCCACATCAAAGAGCAGCCCATCCTCTTGATCGGTGATCAGGGTTTTGAGCCCCCCCACTCTGCTGGCGATGACTGGGCAACCAGCGCACCACGCTTCTAACACTACAATACCAAAAGGTTCGTGTCTGGAGGCCAGCGTGAATAAGTCTGCTGCATGGTAGGCATTCACTAATAAGGGGTCATCATTTTCCAGCGACAGGAAATGCACAGCTTGTTGGAGGCCATGTTCCGCAATGTAGCTCTCAAGCTTGGCCAGATAGTCTGGCTGAGTCACTGGCCCAATCAGCACTAACTGTGAGTCTTGTTGGTCGGCATGGAACCGTTGAAATGCTCTAAGCAGACACAATTGATTCTTTTGAGCGTCAATACGCCCGATACTAACGATCAAGAAGTCTGACTCCGCGATACCTAGACGCTTACGAAGCAGAAACTTATCGCCTGAAGCAAAGCGCTGAAAATCGACTCCATTGGGTAAATACGATACCCTATCGTGCGGTAATTCTTTACGAGCTGTATCGGCTTCGTTTTGACCAACACAAATCACATGGTTTGCCTCTGTTAGAACCTTGCGCGATCCCAAGATAGCACCAAAAGGCTTTCCCCACTCGATCTTACCTTTGATCGGCGCTGTCAGAGTCTTGAGCTCATCACCTGGCACATCGAAGGTTCCTCCGTGCAGCGACACCACGTAAGGCTTCTTCGTCATCTTAGCTGCTGTGCGAACTGTACCCCCAAGACGCTTCAAAGCATGTGCATGAAAGATGCGCGTATTTTCTACCTTACACAGCCCGCGCAAAAGGGACAGCGAGAGCAAATTGCCGCCCTTCTTATCGAGAGCCATCTTTTGCTCATCGCTGAGACCAAAAAATGGATAAATATGAGAAAAGCGCGACACTGGGATACCTTGAATGAATTCTTCTGGCACCCGAGCAAGGGCCATTGAGGTGATGATTCGTGGATCATACCCACAAGCTTTCTGCTGCTTAGATGTTTCCAAAATTACAGTCTCTGTGCCTCCCCATTCGTGTGAGACATAGCGCCGCGGCACATGGATGATACAGTCAGACTTCATTTCTTCTCAGCGTGATCGCGAACAGCCTGCTCCATCAGTTTGCAGATGTGAGGGATATGTGTGATATCCTCAGGGACTTGGTCGGTATTACTAAATAGAGTGGCGTAGCTCTGTGGATCCGTCGGGTGATAGCCGTGCATAGCGCGAATGGGACGTTCCCCCATATGGCTTGGCACGATTAAGATGCCCTCTTCAGCCAACCAGATTAGCTCTCCAAAGTCGCCGCCTTCAAAGTAAGCTCGGTAGCGTTGTAACTCTTCTTTAGGCATTGTTCTCCCCTCTGGTATCGAATCCAACAAGGATTCAATTTTCTCTCTAGAACCCGGCTTCAAGAACCAAAAGCGGGCCATGGTACTATCGTACACCACAGCATAGTCCACTCCAAATTTCAACCCTAGCTCATCGACTTTGGCACGTAAATCGAGAAGCACATCACAGTTGGCCATGCCATGGTCACTAAAGACGTGTAGGTCCACATGCTTGTAGTGTTGCTTAGCTAAGTCCATTACTTCACCAATCCATTTCTCGTAATGGTCTAACTTGAGCGGGATCTCGGGAGAGTCATTCCCCACCATGTGCAACAAGCCATCCAATCCAGCCCAATACTGAAAGGCAAAGTCAATGCGTTCAGTCTCGATATCTGCTTTCAATTGGCGAAGGTGCTCCTCCTCGGGCGCAAGCGTGTCAGTAACATAGTATGGGACTTTAGCGGATTCCAGCACATCAAAAATATTTGCCCCACGATTCATCCCATTAGGTTTTAGTGGGCTTTTCTTCTCAGTGAAATCAAATAAATGAATGTACTTAAAAGGGATGTTATACAGATCGAAATATCCTCTGAATCCAAGGCCTGTCTTAACTAACTTTGTCAGAATCCGCCTCACTATGCGGCGACTGGTGATAAAGGTGGGCAACCATCGGAGTATACTAAGTGATCTAAAAGGAGAGTTTTCCGGATCATAAACAAAGTAACACCAGTTGTAATGCTCATCAGGCCATCTCCCTGAGAGAATCGAGGGTACGCAGGTTGAACTATAGCCAAACACGCTTTCTAGTTTACGCCTGTGAGGAGCTATTTCTGAGAGAAAATCATGATTCTTCACAATTTCCCATCCACAAGCATCAATCATGATGAATAATGAGAGGCGATCTTTCATAGAGTTTTGGAGGTTATTTTATTGATCGTTGAGAGCAGACTGATAGGGCTGAATGGCTTAGTTAGAAAGGCAGCAGCACCACTAGCTATAGCCTCTTGCTCAGTTAAGGCGTGACTCGAGGCTGTCAGAATAATAACCGGGACACCAGATGTTTCAGGATCAGACTTTATCGCCTCTAAAACTTCAAGTCCATCCATCCCAGGCATATTGACATCTAAAATTGCTACATCTGGCAGATTTTCTCGGACTTCATGTAAAGCTTTCTCACCATCTACGGCGAACCTTGCGGAGTGACCGTCTCTCTTCAAAATTAGCTCTACTAGCTTCACGAAATGCGGTGAATCTTCAGCGATAAGAATTTTTGCCATATTACATTATACTATATTATATTGGGGAGATGCAGTCATAACGATGTAAGTTTGATCATCGGCACGTGTCTCTGCTGCGTTATTCGCACCCAACCTTAATTGGATGCGTCGCTTAAGCTCTTGCAGAGTTGAACATTCAGACGCTATAGACTGAAACCAGCTGGTAACAGCGTCCTCACTTTCGAAGCCTAACTTTCCATTTCTTGAATCAGTAAAGCCATCAGTGTATGCTAACACTTTGGTGTTTGAAGTAAGAGGAATAACATGCTCGAAATATTCAGGTGCCTTCTCAAGTCCCAGAGGCGGATTACTAGGAGTTGCTTCTGTTACCTGGTCGGTTAGAACTATAACGGGGCAGTGGCCAGCGTTGGCTATGCGAATTTCTTGCTTACTAGGATTCAAAATACCTATCGAGATGGTAACAAACATTTCTAATCTATCAAGATCTTCGTACATTAATCTTGCCACCACACCTAACAATTCTGCTGGCTTGAGAAGATCACTAGTTACTGAGCGAATCACTGAGCGAATCACTGAACGAGTCACTGCAGCTATGACGCTTGCAGCAACCCCTTTCCCCATCACATCAGCTATAACAAAGAAATAACCCACATCAGGCAACGTTATGATATCGTAGAAGTCTCCTCCAACAGAAAGAGCACTCTGACATTCTCCATCGATTTCAGCTCCATGCATAGGTAATGGAGCTTTGGGCAATAATGAGTTTTGAATATTCGCTGCGAGCTGAATCTCATGTCGCGCGACACTGGATTGAATTGCTTCTTCCTCGTGCTTAAGACTTAATGTATGCTGGGTGAAAAACTCTGCAAAAGTATGAATCATATTAACTTCACCAGCATTGAATTGACCTGACCCAGTTACACGAGCCAAAGTAATCGATCCGATCAGTACCCCATCAAAGTAGAATGGGTGCACCATACCTACCATCGCTTGGCCATTGCCAAATTCGTTAATTTCACCATCAATCCATCGATCCGAGCGCTCATCTATAGCTGTCAATTCGATGTCTATTGGTGGGACATCAGAAATACCGCGATGAGCAATAGTCTCCATTCTTCCATCTTCACGGGAGATGCGCAGCAAGCCCACCGAAGTTGAAGTGCTCTTACTCAGGTGCGCGAGTAAACTCGATGCAAATTCATCCAACGATTCAGCCTCACGAGCTTCCACAATAAAATGAAATATTGAAGCCAAACTCTCATAACAAAATAGAAGTTCCTCAGTCATAGCTGTAAGGGTAGACTCAAGATCTTCCTCAGCAATATGATCGGATTTATAATTTCGTTCTAGCTCCAGTATATTGACAGTCTCACTCTTACAATAACTTCTGGCATCTGTAAATTCTTGGATTAAGAATAACCCTCGACCACTCTCATCGCTTTCAGGTGGAAGGCTGACGTCATCTGGCCACTCAAAGCCGGGTGAGCGATCTTTTATCCTGACGATTACTTTTGTAGGTGTAAGTGTTGCTAAGACATCAAGATCGTCGCCAGGAGAATGTATAGCAAGATTGTTCCCAACTTCACTGATGACTAATTCCCAAGCGGTAATCTCAGACTCGTGAATATTGTATTTTAATAGAAAATCTCTAATTCCTATAGATATATCTCTTATGGACCTTAGGTCCGCAGGGCCATGCCAGTGCCATGACCGCGCTGAATGAGATATGCAAAGAGCTTCCATGAATAGAAAAAGGGAGAATTAGGAAACAATTACGAGAATTCGGTGTAAATGCGTTAATTCAATCAGTTGAACAACCGAACTCGTTGGAGACAAGATGCGAAACTGGCCACCTCGTTCTTTCGTTAACTTTTGCAACGATATTAATGCTCCCAGTCCACTTGAATCAATAAAGTTGAGTGAGTTAGCATCTAGATCAATATTCGCAATAGTGGGTGTCATCCGTTTTTTAACTTCCTTTTTGAAGCCACCCGCGGAGCTAGCGGTAATTTCCTCGACCTCGGAAATTAGAAGTGTCTGGTTCGTTTGTTCAATGTTCATAATATTATTGTTTCATTTCAGCATGCGTTTGAGGCCTGAGAGAATAATATTTCTCTTCCATAATAGAGTAGGTTTAACAGCAAAAAGAGCTGCATGGGCTCGAGCTTGATCCCCCCAAGGGCTCCGGCACCCTTCGGCCTCAGGCGAAGTGAATAATGCTGGCGGAACTTTGAACCATAACTTTTCAAACTCTGAAGTAAACGTAGCAGCTTCGTCCGGACTAAGCGGCGGATTACCGACCCACGCAAAGTGCCCTGTTACAATACGCAGCATCCTCGGCCAGTACTTCCAAATCGACCTAAATGCTGAAAACTCTATGTAGTGAACACAGCTTGCTTGAGAGGCCTCATTTGAATTTAGTACAGCTCTATGCACTTCATAGAATGGCTGCCCCCGCAGGAATGAGAAAAGGTATGCAATAGCCACAACTGGAAACGTCAAAGCAATTGCGATAACAGCCACCAATCGGTCAGAAAAGGAAATCTGATAAGCATATTCGTTCTTCAAGTTAGATAACAGAAAATCATCCACCACCTTCACGAAGGAGTTCCTTTGATGATTCAAGATACCAACACCTGAGGCAATTGAATTTTCCAGGTTTGTCATCTTCCCCAGATATGTATCAGAACATACGACGGAATTACGTATCGACGCATAATCATCGATGATAACATTATTCTCGATAAATGAATTTGCCAACACTTTGGCATGAGCTCCGACTAGAGAATGGTGCCCAATCCAACATGGCGGCTCTAGTACAGCAGTCGGAGCGATTCTTGTGTGGATACCGGCCCAAACCCCAGGTTGAATTTCCCGCACATTGAGCTGATTTTTCAGAAGATGTGAATACAAACTAACATGTGCTTGGAACCACGCAGCAGAACTCAGAAAAACAGGGATACCAGAGGCTAGAGGAAACGACTGTGGCGATAGCACTTGATCCTCTTTTGCCACGAACTCTAAAGTTCGGACTTCAGCTACGGATGGCTCAGAAGCGACACTTTGAACTTCAATATCCACCCCCCAAGTGAAGCCATCTCCAACAAATTCCCTTATTTTATTGGGAGCCGCAGCGACCATTAGAATAACTCGCCTATATCCATCTGCAGCTAGGGCATGAATGACGTGATCAATATATGCCTTGCCGAGAAAATGAGACAAGATAAGTGGGTTCCCATCATCCAGCTCAGAAAGCCCGTGACGCTGGTCTGGACATATGAAGTAACATGTTTTCATACCCCTCCTTTCCCAAATATG
>NZ_JBDOPO010000277.1:0-7654 GCF_039830215.1 Rubritalea sp.
CTTACTTTCTGGTTGATCTTCGTGTTGGTAAATCGAAATTTGCTGACGACTGAGAATGTCCATCGCCTCGAGGAAGGTTGCGTATTCAGCAATGGTGACTTCATGGCAATCAATCCAAAATGCCGATAGTTTGACTTGAGAGCCATCGTGAGTGATGTAGTTGCCTGCTGGGATTTGCACCATACTCGTGAGTTCCCGTTGCTTAGGGCGATCGGGCTGATTCATCAGTAAAGAGCCGATAGTGATGGCTATCGCGGCCCCAATACCGATACCTGCAAGCATGATGAGCTTCTTGCTGTTGTCGCGTTTGTTGAGTCGCACTGTGGAGTTTTCAAGAGGTAACGGCTCTAGAGGTTCCGCTAGCTGCTGTTCTACGCCTTCTGAGAGATCCTTAATTTGTTCCCAACTAAGCGGGGTTTCTCGTTCAAGGTCAGCCATGTAGTTAAGTAAGGATAGTGTGCGGGTGCAGCCCGGACAGCCAGGCTCTATTAAACCTCTGAGAGCTTTACCTACGGTGTGTTTATCAGTGGTTGCCACATGCGGGTCCCTTTTGCCTCCCACCGCCATGTTTATCAGTCGTGTGAGGCTGTGCTCGGAGATGATGATTTGTTCCGGCAAGATAGGTAGGGTGGCAATGCGGCGCTCTTCGAGGTAGAGGTTGGCCTCTGCTATTTGTCGAACGATGTGAGCAACCTTTTCTGGGGGGAGCTGAGTCGAGCTATTCTGCAAGTCTTCTAGAGTTTCCCCTATTAGGTTCTCTCTGGCGTAAAAACAAAGTCTGCCATCCCGTACGGCTTCAAAGACTGAGCCGATAAGCGGGTGATCCACCTGTGCCTTCGCTCGGACGTCGCTTAGAAAGCAAGAGACTACAGTCTCATCGTCTTGTTGGTCCAAGTTGAGGCTGTCTATGATGACTTCACGGCTAATGGAAACCTGCTTAGCCCTCCAAGTGCGGGTGGTCGTTCCATCATAGAGTAATTCATTGAGCAAATAATCCCCGATCTGATTGCCGGTGCTGAGTCTTTGTATTTCGTGGTCCATCAAAAAAAGGTACGTTTGAACTTAGTGGCGCGGTAGTGCTGGAAGGAGAGGGTTGTCAGGGTTTATGTTAGGCAGGGCCTCGTCTAGAGGGAAATCAAGTGGGAAGTCAAATTCTTGGCTGTTTTGCTGCTTCGCGTGGATTGCGTGAAGGCGGCGCGGATAGGCTTGTTGGTCTATGAGTTCGTTCTTGTAATACAGCTCAGCCACGTAGCCGAAGTAGGTGCGCTGACCAAAGAGGTGTTCTTCAGCCACTGCACTAGCGGGTAGAGTGTAGCAGGACTCTGCGATCTCTTCGCCGTTGGCCCAGTCCAAAGGTTTATGCAGCCAACGGTCCTGTATATTGTCACCTCGAGAGAGCGGGACTGGCTCGATCTTCTTTTTGTCTACGAGGTCGTAATGGTGGACTTTGATTTCTAGTTGGCTTGGATCAAAATCGCTATCGGAGACCGAGCGTATTGGAATAGTGAGTCGTGCATGGAGGCGGTCCTCTGAAATGCGGCGCATGATGTGGCCGATGATGAGAGATTGTTCCTTTTGTTCGACCGGATTGATTCCATTTGAGAGTTTGAATGCCGATTTGTGGTAGTACACGCCGACGCGAGGTCCCATGACGAATAGTTTTTCGTAGTTGTTAGTCGCTTGTTCCCAGTGGCCTAGATCTTCGAATAGAAGTGCCTTTCGGTAAAAAATAGCAGGTTCATCGGCAGCCTGGAACTCGGCTTCTTCTAGTTTAAGCAGAGCCTTCATTAGGTCCCCTTGGTTGTGGGCGATGTGTGCCTCTCTAACCAGTTTCTCAACCATCGGGTCGTTGACCAAAGGGGCAGTCTCAGGGATGGCGGGTTGGCTGTATACCGGTGTGTTGAATGTGCTGGCAGCTGGTTCCATCTGGTCGCTTTCGTCCGTATATTCCTCCAGTATTTCGGCCACGCTTCGAGGGTTTAAATTGCCTCGTAATGGTTCGGCATCACGAAGGGTGGGAACGGAAACGATCATTGGGGCCTCTTTGACATAACGAATAACCTCGCGGGTTTCACCAGTGCGCGCAGCAATCGCAACGCCTACTGAAAGGAGTTGCATGAAGGCGATACAGGCGAATAGTCCACACGCGATGGTGAAGGCTGGAGGCTTCGCTGTTGGCGATTTTTGGGTAGCTGTTCCCATGAATGACGAACTTTAGATAGCAAATGCGGGCGATGGGAAGGACGATTTTCGCTAAATGATTTCCAGTGAGTGAATCTATTCCTCTTGAGGAATGTTGTAGATCGCGTATGGATTGTGCAGAGCTAATGAATATGCCCCAAATGACAGAGCTAGATATCCCCCTGCATCCCAGTTCTGTGGCTGCTGGGCTACAGCATCTTGATGGGCTCGTATTTTTTGATAGCTCAGGGAATTTCCCCGATGGCGTGGATGGGGTCATCAGTGTAGTCGCGGCTCGACCAAGCGAAGTCTTGCGGGGGCACATAACTGATGTGAGCGCGATCGCAGAGGTTCTCGCAAAGTATGGTACCGAGTCTGGGGATTTACCGAATGGCGGACTTTGTGGTTGGATTGAGTATGAAGGATCTTTTTGCTTTGGCGTGTATTCAGAGATGTTGGTTTACCGGCACAGCTCTGAACAGTGGTACGAAATAGGCAAATTATCTAACGAAATACTACCGTCTCCGAGCGCTCCGCTACTCCAAATCGGCGAGTTTTCTCAGTCGATGGAGCGTGCTGACTATTTGGAAAAAGTGGGGGTGATTAAAGAGTACATCTCTGCTGGTGATATCTACCAGGTCAATTTAGCTCAGAAGTTTTCAGCTAAAGTTACAGGGGAATCAGCCTTTGGGTTGTATACTCATTTGCGAGAGCTCTCCCCAGCCCCGCATTCTAGCTACATGGCACTGGGCGGGCGAGAGCTGTTATCTTCGTCGCCGGAGACATTTCTGCGTTTTGATCAAGACCGTATACTGACGCGACCAATCAAAGGAACGAGACCTAGGTTTGATGATCCCGCTGCTGATCAGCGCTCAGTCTTTGAGCTTCGCAACTCTGACAAAGAGGTTTCAGAGTTGGTTATGATCACTGACCTCGAACGTAATGACTTAGGTCAAGTGTGTGACTTCGGCAGCGTGGAGGTGGAGGCATTGCTTAAGTTAGAAAAATTTGAGCACGTCTATCACTTGGTTTCCACCGTGAGCGGAAGGTTGCGTAAAAACGGTAATCAAGTCCGCGCCTTACAGTCCTGCTTCCCAGGGGGGAGTATCACTGGAGCACCTAAGAAACGAGCCATGGAGATAATTGAAGAATTGGAGGAGCACCCTCGGGGACTCTACACTGGTGCAATGGGCTATTTTGGCTTCAATGGACAAAGCCAGTTCAATATAGTCATCCGAACCATGGTTCGCGAAGGGGCTCAACTGCACTACCATGTGGGGGCTGGAATTGTTGCGGACTCTGTTGCCGATGCAGAATACGAAGAAACCATACACAAAGCAAAAGGGATGCGAATTGCAGTGGAGCAGTATCTTAGAAAGAAGTGATAGTCTCAGGTTTTGAGATTTACAGCGACTCGGAATGGGTAGATGCTACGGCAGTAAAAACTTTTGGTTAAGAAGATGTCATTTAGGAAGCGATGGGGGCGTCGGGTCAAATGGTTGTCCGTCTCTCTGTTGGTGCTATTTTTCTACGCCAGTTGGCAGGTATGGGATATAAATCGCATCGGTTTTAGCGATGCCGGAAGTAAAGCCGACTGTGCTATTGTCCTAGGAGCTGCAGCCTACCACACTAAGCCGTCTCCAGTTTTTCAGGCGCGCATAGATCATGCGATTAGGCTCTATAAAGAGGGTCGAGTCGGGAAAATTCTCCTGACTGGAGGTTACGGTAAAAATGCCAAATTTTCCGAGTCAGAGGTGGCTCTGGAATACTGCAAAAAGAGTGGAATTCCAGAGCTTGATATTTTGACCGAAAAAGAGTCCCAGACCACCGAGCAAAATATCATGGAGGCTGAAAAGGTGATGCGGGAGAAAGGTCTGAAGTCTGCGCTGTTAGTGAGTGATCCTTGGCATCTTAAGCGAGCTTTAGCAATCACGCTCAAGCATGGTATTGAGGCTGAGGCTTCGGCGACTCAAACGAGTATGTACCGGTCAGAGAAAAACCAATGGGGATTCTTGTTGCGCGAATTCTACTATCTTCATGTTTGGAGGTTAGCTGGAGAATAAAACCTACTTTTGGAATGCGTTTTTCTTAAGTAAAGCTTGGAGCTCTCTAAGAAATAGCTCTGGCATGCGGACGTTGAGGATTAGCGGGGCATCTTCAGTAGATTCGCTGAGCCATCGGCGGGCTCCAATGTCCATCATTTCTCGAATCACATAAATTCCGTATTGTGGTGCATACTTTTCCATCAACTCACCGACGGCAACAACAAGTGATTCCTCGATCTCGAGTTCTGGTTTGAGCTCAAACTTCGCTTCCTTTAAAATGCCCTTTGCCACTAATATGTCGAGTAGGGCATCAATGGCTTTGATGTCTTTTGCAAAATCCTCCGGGTTTGGTTCATCGGCATCCACACCGAGCATGTGAATATGCTGCCCTATATTCTGACTTTGAATTGAGAGTTCGAGCCATATATTGGTCTGATTGTCAGAGGCTGAACTTAGTAAGAATGTACTGAGTAGAGCACCGGTGCAAAGGGCTGATTTTAACATAGATATATGGGTGTTAGGGGGAAGGTCATCTAAAATTCGCGTTCAAGCATGTAGTGGGCAATTTGCTCGAGACGAGCAGCATTCTCGCCGAGTGGTTTTAGCGCATTGAGGGCCAGAGCCGTGAGACGGGCGGCCTCGACCTTGGATTCTTCAAGCCCTAAAACTGCTGGGTAAGTAGATTTATCGACGGATTCATCTTTGCCAGCTGTTTTTCCTAATTGTTTTGTGGTCTGTGTGACATCGAGGATGTCGTCGATCACTTGGAAAGCGAGGCCTAAGTTGTAGCCAAAGTCTGCGAGAGCCTGAAGCTCCTCAGCTGTACAGTTAGCGCTCATGCCTCCAAGGCGCAGGGAGCTGCAGAGAAGGGCAGCGGTTTTAGCCTCGTGGATGTGGACGAGCTGCTCTTGGTCGAGCTCTTTGCCTTCTCCTTCAAGGTCGAGCACTTGACCTCCAATGAGCTTTTTGCTGCCACCCGTTTCTGAGAGTTCGAGCACGTAGTCACGAGCATTGTAGCGTTTGGTTGCAGGAGTCTGTGCAATGATGGCAAAAGCTTCAGTTAGCAGAGCATCACCGGCTAGTACTGCAATACCTTCTCCGTATACCACATGGCTAGTTGGACGACCTCGGCGTAGGCTGTCGTCGTCCATGCAGGGTAGATCATCATGTACCAGAGAGTAGGTGTGCATGACTTCGACTGCGCAAGCTGGGAAGAGAGCGTTTTTTTCTTCTCCTGAGCAGGCTTCGGCTGCTGCCAGGCAGAGGATCGGGCGTAGGCGTTTCCCGCCCGCAAACATGCTGTAACGCATGGCTTGGTGAATCGTTGCTGGACGAGTGTCTTCGCTTGGGAGAATCTGGTCGAGGGCTGTGTCGACGGTTTCTTGCTGGGCTTTAAGCCAAATTTTTAAACTCATGCGTAGAATTTTCAGGTGTTCACAAAAAGGTGCTATGTATTTAGCCAGGAAAAGACCTAGCGCACAGCACCTAAATTGGAATACGGTATTTCAGCAGTGCTGAAATGCATTTAGAGGATTTCTGCAATCTGCACTGCGTTGAGCGCTGCTCCTTTGCGCACCTGATCACCGACTACCCAGAGGGCTAAGGCGTCGTCGAGCACCTTGTCTTCGCGGATCCTGCCGACTAGGCAGTTGTCCTTAAGAGTGGTGTCGAGTGGTGTTGGGAAAATATTCTGTGACGGGTCGTCCTTGGCATCAACGCCAGGGTAGTCAGCGTAGATCGCACGAGCATCCTCCACATTTGGAGTTTTTTCAAACCCTGCAGTGATAGAAACGGAGTGGGAACGGTACACTGGAACGCGAACACAGGTGCAAGTGACTTTAAGTTCCGGAAGCTTGAGTATCTTACGAGCCTCGTTGAGCATTTTGAGCTCTTCCTTGGTGAAATGGTCAGGCTGGAACGCATCGACCTGTGGAATCACGTTGAAGGCGATCTGAGTCGGGTAGACTTCGGAGACGACGTTACCTCCATTTGCGAGAGCTTCGCATTGTTGCTTAAGCTCTGCGATACCAGCTGCACCGGAGCCTGAAACTGCTTGATAGGATGAGGCGATGATAGACTTCAGGCCGTACTTCTTGTGCAGAGGATAAAGTGCCATCAAGGAAATGATCGTGGTGCAGTTTGGGTTGGCTATGATGCCTTTCACTGCTTCCTTAGCTGCCTCCGGGTTAATTTCAGGTACGATAAGAGGAACTTCGTCATCCATGCGGAAGGCTGAAGAATTATCAATTACGATCGCTCCAGCCCGTGCCGCAGAAGGGGCAAAGGTTTCTGATATGCCGCCGCCCGCAGCAAAAAGTGCGACATCAACTCCTTCGAAGGCTTCGTGGGTTAGCTCTTTTACAATAATCTCTTTGCCTTGAAAGCTAATCTGTTTGCCTGCAGAGCGGGCAGAAGCGAGCAGGGTGAGCTCGCTGATTGGGAAATTGCGCTGGTCGAGACAGGCGAGCATTTCCTCACCTACGGCACCTGTAGCGCCGACGATTGCGATGTGTTTAGCTTCTTTCATGGTCTTAATTTTCTCGGGATCGAGTTTGGGCGCATGCTACTAGAGCTTCTCTATTTAGCAATGCTTGTTCTTGTCATTGCTGGATAAGTGAAAGAAATCATGTGTAATCACGTTTCTATCTTGCTTCTAGCAGAAGATTCTACTAGAGTGTCTTCAAATGTTAGGTAATGCCCTGATGGTATTATTTAATTGATAAAACAAGTACCTATGAAATCCATTAAACTGATTATTTTTGCACTAGCCGCAGCATCTTGTGCAGCGCTCGTTTCTTGTGGTAGCAATGCTCCTGTAGAGTCCACCTATATCGAACCTTCTAAATAAATACCGATGAAAAGTCTTAAAGTCCTCGTCTATGCAGCTGCAGCAGTATCCCTCACTTTCCTTAGTTCTTGCTGCGGATGCATGTAAGTCTGAGGGGGCGCACGCCTAGCGTGCAAATCCAACCTGGGGCCTAGTGGTCCCGTTCTAAAAAGAAAATAAAACTAATAAATAATATGAAATTCGTTAAAATTATCGCACTCGCAGCAGCGGCAGCAGGAATCGCTCTCTCCACTTCATGTGGGTCATCTCCAGAGCCGGCTCCAGTGCCAGTAATGCCAAGTAAGTAATTGCTCAGTAAAATACTTGAAGCGGGCTTTCCTAACGGGAGTCCGCTTTTTTCTTGCGCTCCCGTATAGGGTGAGCAAAATGCATTGCGAAATCTATATCAATTTATGAAAACACTACGCATTCTAACGATCGCTTCCGCTGCTGCGGCTACTGTACTTCTTAGCTCCTGTGGTTGCTGCACAGGTGAAGCCAAGGCTCCACCTCTCCGTCCACTTCCGCAGTTTGCTGATATTCCAGTAGCGCCTACGAAGTAATTTTTTTAGCCGCTGAACTCCTCATTGGTTCGGCGGCT
>NZ_JBDOPO010000359.1:0-7584 GCF_039830215.1 Rubritalea sp.
GCTTCCACCTTCTTGCCATTTCTTTACCCATTCCGAGACTTTGTTTCGTCCTACATCTACAATTACGCCAATCTCAGCATAAGTGAGCCCCTATAAATTAGGGGGAATTTTAGAATTGCTAGAAGTTAGGGGAATAACTACGTTTGCCTCAGCAATATGAAGCATTCTAATTATTTTATTTTACCGATCGTAGCCGCTGGCGCAGTGAGCTTCACGTCTTGTAACAAACAACATAGTAAACCAGACACAGAGGAGGTAACTGAGACTGCTTTAAAAGAAGTCGTCAAGAAGGCAGCAGAAGTGGTGGCCCCAGTTGCAGAGGAAAAGTCTGGAAGTCTAGAAGAGCTTGCCAAACAAGCTGGGTTTGCGAAATTCCTACCGCAGAAGACTGATGCGTTCTGGACATTCTATGACGGAGCGGGTCTAGCGAAGAAGCTGCGAGCATCTAAGCTAGGAAAGTTTGTCGAGACCATGGCCGAAGAGAAGGGAGGAAGTATCGATGACATACTTACTGATCCACGTTTCCAGAAAGTGGCGGAGGTAACAGGTGAAGAACTCTTTTTTGCAGTCGGCGAAGGTACCGCAGCTCAGGCTGATAACCTTATGAAGTTGTCAGCAAAAAGTAACTTCTATCAAATGCGCTCAATAGTTGAGTTGTGTGGTAAGATGTTAGGTGAACGTGGTGAAGATATAGATGCTCTTGATGACCTTAGCCTAGAGGAATCATACCTCAAGGAGTGGGCTAAGGATCCAAAGACTCTTGAGGTATTTAGGCGATCAAGTATGCCTCCAATCTACCTTGGCTACAAGGTGAGTGATAAAGAAAAGCGTGAAGACTATTTAGCGCAAATTCAAGGCTTGGCGGGAATGGCTTTGAGCGCTCAAACGGAAGGTGAAACTATTCTCGACGCTACAGAACATGGTGATTTCAGTGGGTTTATAGTGAAGGGATCTCTTGTGGCTGAAATGCTGGAAAAAGAAGAGAAGGATGAAATGACAGAAATTCTTGGAACTCAGACTTTCAGCGACTTTAAGAAGGCTGTGGCCACCAAAGACCTAGTGATGCTCTCAGGAATTCACGAAGACTATATCGTACTCTTTATTGGTTCATCTGTTGATCAACTCAAGTTCGCCGCTACACCGGCAGAGTCAGTACTCGCAGATAAAGGTATGGAGTTCGCTCAGCAGTATGCTGGTAAGGATTTAGTGAGTATGCTCTACATGAGTGAAGAACTTGGTAAGACCACAATGAAGTATAGCGCTTCAATGAAGGAGTTGGCACTGGGAACTCTCGCTGGTCTAAAGAAGACTGACACATTTGGTGATACTCGAGTGTTAGAAGCTCTGCTGACAGATTTAGTGCAGCGCGAAAAAGACTACTACACACCTTTCAAAGCTGGGCGGATTGGTTCCGTAGCGATGCTTGATGAAGGCTTTAAAATTGAAACTCACTATGGCGGAAACTCTCCAGCTGTAGACCTTCAGGCTAAACGCCACCTCAGTAAGGTATCTGAAGGTGAAGATGTTGTTTTCTCAGCGAACTGGGTGAACAACCCAGGTCAGACTGAACTAAGTCTTGAATATCTGGAGGCAATTGGTAGCACGGGTTATCAAGTAGCGAAGCAGATGAGCGGACTTCGGTTAGATGAGAGTGAGTTTGCCGAATTCACTGCTGGTTTTGCTATGTTCGAAGGAGTCTTCAAAAAAGAGGTTCTGGATGTTTGGGGAGCTTTGCGCGATGATCTAGGGAAAGGCCTAGGTGCAGAGTCAGCTTTCGTTATCGATCTAAAAGGTGAATTGCCAACCATGCCAATGATTCCTGAGCCAATCCTCAAGCAAGGGAAAGTTCCTCGTTTTAGCTACCTTAGCACAGTGAATGACCGCAGTAAAATCGGTCAGAGCTGGGATCGACTGAATACATCCGCTGAGAAATTACTGAAGCAGGTGAGCGGGATGTCTGGTATGGAGTTGCCCATGCAGCGCCCATTCAAGAGTGAGTCCAATGGGCTAACGAGCTGGACATTCCCAATTCCGACAACGCACCAAAACTGCACACCTAACATCACCGTGAGCGATGATTTGTTTGTACTGGGTTCTTCACCTGACCAGGCGAATGAACTAGCGAGTGTGTTTGAGAAAGAAGCGACTGGGTCGCCACTTTCAGAAGCCCAGTTGAACTTTGAGCCTTTACGTGATCTTAGTCTTAACTGGCTAACTTTGGTAAGTGAGCATGGTGCTGATTTGATGAGTGAAAATGAAGTTGAAGATCTGAAAGAAGCCAAACCTTATCTTGAAGCATTGATTGAAGCTGCCGATGAAATGGAATACATTAGGGTGGAAAATAAGCAGCAAGGTGATGAAATTCTCAGTTCATTGCACTTTAAAACGAAGTCGTAGGCACTACCTCGTACGCTAAAAAACATTTAAGAGCCATGCTAAATTTAGCATGGCCTTTTTTGTATTAGAAAATCCGAGTAATTCTACTTTTTTAGTCAGGAACTTCATATGTGGCCCGGAAAACACCCAGAGTTCGTCCACCGTTGGTTCGGCGATCGGCATCGTAGAAAGCATAGACCTTTGTGCGATTTGGGAGGTTCTTCATAGATTCCTGTAGAGCTACTTTTGAATCATTAAGACCTTTCGCCTTGAGCGTGAATTTATTTGTTAAAGCCAGCTCGTTGAGGTCGATATTTTTGTGTGATCCCGGTTTGAGTGGGATCTTTGTGACATCGCTGAAAAGTAGGTTTACTACTTGGTTTGATGCGTTGTAGAGCAAAACCCTGCTGCCTCCAGTGACAGACCTTGTCAGAGGGATGGCCGTGAGCATAGGGGAGTCTTTCCATAGGGGAGTCTTGTCTTCATTTGGAGTTAGGAAAATCAGCGTTTTTGTGTTGAATTTTAAAGGGGGGAGTTTGAGGTAGGGTTTTGTGTTCTCATTTATTGAAAGGTTTGAATAAAAGCTTAGAGGTTTGAGTGCTGGAATTGTCGTAAGAGCCCCTTGACTGTTGAATCTAATGTTAAATCGACTCCATTTCCGGTTTCCGGCTCGTTTGTAGAATAGTTGGCACGGTGGAGTTGAGGTTTTAGGGGGCTCGAGTAAGATAGTTTGCGCTCCTATTGTCTTTGGATCTGAGCTTTTGTATTGGGGCACAGAGTAACGACGCGCGGGCTTGGGGCCGAGCGCTATAATCGATACTTTGGGCGGTGCGAGTTCTGATTCAATTGGCTGAATTTGAGATTCCTGGGCAATCAATGAACCAACCAGTAAGTAGGGAAAGAATAGTGGTAAATATAGAGACATACTATTTTGTTAGATTTCTTGCACGCTGAGCCAACGGAATGATTTTAGTTTAAATCTCCTACCGTACTTCCTATTTTGATGAGTCAAACCACCCTCTGTTACTGAACCACTAGCAAAGTCGACTTTCATTGTAGGGTCTGTCGGCAAGTTATTTTGGGGTTGAGGGGATTTGAGTGACGCAGCTTCCATATAGTTGGGGGTGCGGACTACTACCGCTTCGATATATGCTGTTGCTTTGATTTTGCTGCCTACTAGTGATTCGCCATAGCATCTGATAGTGAATGTGTCGCCACGCACTGTCATGGCCGGAGCTAGCGGCTCTAGAATGTCTCCTTGTGTGAGGTAGCTTGGCGTACCCCATAACTTTGACGGAACTGATCGATTTGGGTAGTTGTGGCGAAATTCCTCTTTGTTATTGTCATTTTTTGAATCAGAGGCAGCCAACCATCTACCACTATTGAAGTTGTCGTTCAGCCCAGCTGTTAGAATGGCGGCTTCTATTGCACCACTCAGAGATTCGCGGGCTGGTCCGGATTCCCTTTCCGGTATGAGCCTTCGATTCACCATGTCTGCCATGGAAATGAATGGACCGCGCAGCTTAACTTCTCGGACAATCGCGGTAGCGAGCAATGCAATTTCTGTATCATTGAGTGAACGGCCAGCTTGCCAACCGCTTGCTGTGGCTGGGCTCGTGGAGGATGTTAGAGACGCGTTCTCAGGTTTTGCTACTCGTGAGAATACTGACAGATGTGAGCCTCCAGTAGTACGGCCACCTCTCAGCGGCCTCTTAAGCCCTTTGATGCCAGAGAGAAAGGCACACCAAGCAGGAATCGACGTGGAGTTGATATTGAATGCCGATTTATTTTTGAGCAGGTACCCAGCATTCCAGAATGCATGACTCATCGCATCAGTGGCGGTCAGTAAAGCTTCTTGTGATTTTTTAGTTTCACTTAAGTCTGAGTTAAATAGAAACCTAGAGTTGAGTAGCTTGGATTGACTTAGTGAATTTTCAACAAATATATAGCCTGTAGTGTCGAGTTGAAGGCCTGATATAAAGTAGCTGTCCCAGATGTTTTGGTTGGTTTCAAAGACACTATCGTAAGCTAAGATTTCTTCTTTAGTTTCTATCACTTTTTGGTTTACAGTTGCTGGTTCAGCTTGGTCACCAATTTGGAGTAGCCCATCAGATTTGGGTGCATAGCCTCTAGGACCGTATGTGAATGCCTTTTTGTGTGAGCTCCCTATGAGGAGATCCCATTGGTTAGTTACAATAGACGGGCGAGTATGTCCGGCAGCTATAGGGTAAGCGGTGGTTTCAAGAGGCGCGTGAAGATCTGGTAGAGAAGAACCGATGAGGTAACTAGGGTGCCATGAATATGGGCTCAGGTGAGCGTGTCTTAGTTTACCAATAGATAAGGCTCCATAAACCGGATCTGGTAAGTCGAACAGAATGGCTGAATCTGTGCCTGGTGCATCGTTAGCAGCAGTGAAGGGAAACTTCGTGTACTGGTCGTTTTCGTTGAGAGTGGGGTGGTCGTAGAGAGATTGAGGTGAATGAGGTGAGAGCTGGGTAATCCATGCTCCTGAGCTTCGAGAGTGCCAATCATTGCTACACAGGGTTACTGGTGATCGAGTACAGAGTTGTGATCGTACATTCCAGTTGGCAATGGTTGCTGGATTGTATGCAAGGTGAGTAGAAGAGTCCCAGTGTTTCTGGCGCAGTGGGGGATTATTTCCTTCGGTATATTCTTCATTGAACCAAAGAAGCTTGGCGCCGATTTGATGCAGTGAAGGCGCGTCTTTATAGGGATTGTTTTTGAAGCTCTGAAGTCGACCAAACTGGTTGCCTGAAGCCGTAGAGCTATTGCCGAAAGAGGAACTGTAAAAATAAAAAGGATAGGTTCTGGCCCCACCACTGCCGCCATTGATGAGCTGGAGTGTGGGGTGTAGCGGGCTAGCAGTAATCATCTTAGCGGATGATTGGTTGGAGCCATTTGAAGCTTTTAAAATGAAATCAAAATTGTCCGCCGCGACGACCCAAGGTTCATAGTGGATGACTTCCTCAAGTCGAATTTCGTCGAGAAAGAAATCAGTAATACTTTTTGTTCTCTTCGTTTTTTTACCTAGTGACAATGCATCATATTGATAGAATGGAGAGCGCTGTGTTTCGTGGGAAAAATGGGATTTTCCCTGTGGTGTTTCAGCGCTGAGAATGTTCTCGGAAATATTGTCTGTTGAGTACTTCTGAATCGATAGCTCATTTGAGGGGGGGGAGTTCTGAATTTTTGGAGAAAAAACTAAGCAGGAACCTGCAGGGAATTTGGTTTGTTCTATCACAAATGCTAGGTAACGTGATTGAGGGAAGAGACCAGACCTAGAATTGCTATTGCTTGGGTCTTGAGATCCGCATGGAAATCTTAGTTTGCCGTCCCACGTAGCAAGGGATTGATCGTTCGGAAATTTCTTTAGAAGGCGTTCACGTTCTCCTTCGACACCTTCATCAGAACTAGACAACTGAAAGTGGAAGTTTCCACCAGACCAGAAGAAGTTGGGCATCAAGACTAGCATTTCAGGAACTTCTAATTCTATGCTATATGGGTTCCATAAACAGACTCTTGGAATTAGATGCGTTCGGATACGGTTGCTTTCTGAGTTGTCTGTTAGACTGAAATAAAAGTGGAATCGAGCATCAGTCATGATTGGATGAACTTTAGGATAGTCTCGATGCCATTGAGATGACCTGAAGGTGTGACCGTCGTTCTGCATACCCCGCCAGTAATTGGTGGGCCTTCTTCTTAGAGATGAAGAGACTACTGAGGTGTTCACTCCGATTTTACCACCATCTAGTCCTGGCGTATATTTGAGCCTCCCCCAGTACCTTAAAGCATCGAAGTTTGGCCCGTGGGTTAAATGACGAACTCCAGGGATAATTGGGTAGCTGCTTTCGAAGGGGAACTCGGCGGTAGATGTGCTCGGAGGTTTGAAGCTTATTCTTGGATGATCTGGATTACCAAAGAGCAGGGGAGTGAGGTCCTTTTTGATGCCGCCGAATATGGGATCTGTGAATAAGCCCGAACTGTCGTTGGTGAAGTGGTTGAAATGGGAGGCTAGGGATCTGGCTGTAACTGAGGTTTGACTACTTAAAAATGCAGCGGAGGTATAACTTAAGATTTCAGATTCACTCGAGTGAAGGCCTACTTCGAGATTTACAAATGAACTATGACTTTCCTTTGGTCGATATTCACTAGTGGTGTTTCCCGATAAGTTATCCCTTTGAGCTATAGCTATTTGTATTTTTTCGGTGAGGTGTGATGGGTGTTTTGTGATCGAAGCTTTCTGATTGTTATCAATGACAGCCCAAGCGTAAGCCCCTTGGCCAGAATTTGAATTCAGATCAATCTTTTGAACAGCTAGTTTTTCTAAATTGAACTTTGCTGGATCAGTGATGGAAAAATCGGCTCCTAGAGTTCCTGTGCCGACGAGAGTGATGGAGTTCTCGTCTGTAAGTTCCAGTTGGTGGGCTTCAGAATTATCTCCTTTAAAACTGCCGAGCCATCTTAGGCGGAGTTTGTCTCGCCATTGGTTATTTTTATAAATGTCGCGCGAAAAGCGTAAATCAATATAGCGATCACAAGCATTATAGGTGGGAGGATTGATCTGCTGACCAACATCTTTCCCTACTAAGTGAAGGCCAGAATCCGTTGTATTTCTCCAAACTCCCAGTAGATTTGGGTTTTTAACACCTTCAACGATAGGTGTGGTAGGGTCAGTATCGAAGAGTGAGGCTTTTGCTGTGACCCGTTGATCAGGTCCAGCGTATTTTTGTAGTTCAGCCAGAGCAATACTTAATGCCATACGAGCATTTGCACGAGCCTTCTGCTGGTGATGCCATTGATTAGAATTTTTTAGTTCAGAAGTTGCCATTGTGATAACTCCTAAGTTGATCAGAGCAAGGCTGGTCAGTAGGATTAAGCTAGAAATTATAATAAAACCGCATCTACTAGAGGATCTGAATTTCGAATAATAGCATAGAAACATAGAGGTTCTTCAGGATGATGAAAAAGGATATTATGTTAGCTATATGTTAGGTTTGGTTTTCTGTCACTAAAATTTTGTTAGATTTGAGTTATTAATGGGGCGGGAAATCAGGCAGCATAGGATATTTTTGATGAGTTGAAATATTTCTGAATCCTCGTCTGCCTCTTAGCCAAACTCCTGACTTGAGTTTTAACCTGCTCCTTGAATTTACCTTTTCCTCGAAGTGATGGTCGCTTGCTTAGCTC
>NZ_JBDOPO010000027.1:0-1813 GCF_039830215.1 Rubritalea sp.
ACTGATAGAGTGAGGGGGGGAAGGATAGAAGAAATCTAATGTGTCAGTTGCGACACATTCCCGCATTCCAAAGTCACCAGACTTTGCTAGAACGACTTTCAGACCTTCGACACTGGGCATGGTCTATAGTCTTAAGGCCGAAGGTTCAAATAGGTCACGTGGTCGTTATAATTTGAGAGACAAAAATGGCCGAGAGAGGGTGAACTCTGGCGGCCGGTGTTATAGATAATTCGCCTCCCCCGATATGTGGGCGTGCTCAGAGCTTACTTTGCTGCGCTGGATTTGATGGATGCGTTGGCAACTGGAGTTGGCACGAATCCGGTTTGTTCAACAATAGCGTTAGCTGCCTCTGATGATGTGGCGTACTTGAGGAATGCTGCGACTTCCGATGATGGCTCGCCTACTGTGTAGTAGTAAAGCTTACGTGCGAGTGGGTACTCGGATACTTTTGATGGCTTCGCTGAGACTCCGTCGACTTTGACAGTCTTGTAGTCACTGCCTTTAGCGTAGGCGAGTCCGACGTAACCGATGCCGTTGACATTCTTGGAAACTTCAGTGCAGATTGGCTGGTTACCTTCCATCTTCTGGCTGTTGGATGCGTAGTCTTTTTTAGACATTGCGAGCTGTGCGAAGCTTTTATAGGTGCCAGATGATGTGTTACGGGTGTAGATCGAGATCTTGCCAGCTTTGCCGCCGACTTCTGACCAGTCAATGATGGAGCCAGTGAAGATGCCTTCGATTTGTGCGAGGCTGAGTTTTTTCACTGGGTTCTTTTCGTTGACGATCACCGCGATCATGTCCCATGCGGCAACGTGCTCGACGAGTTTCTTGCCAGAAGCATTGAACTTATCAGCTTCAGATTGCTTGACCTTACGTGAAGACATTCCGATGTCAGCAGTTCCAGCGAGGAGGTTGGAAAAGGCGTGGGACGAACCCTGAGCTAGGATTTCGATGTCGAGTCCGCTGTGCGCTTTGAGGTAGTCGGCTTTCAACTGGGGAACAAGTTTAGCGCCGAGAGTGTCGGAGCCTTTGATTGTGATCTTTGTTTGAGCAAACGCAGTGGTGACGATTGCAGTTCCAGTTGCGATAACGCTTACGATTCCTTTGATTTTCATGGTCTTATCTTTTTAGTATGAAGTACGTTCGCCTTCTTCGTTGAAGACGCTCAGACTAAACAGGCTGACAACGAGGTTCTCAAATTATCTATAGCGACAAAATCGACACATACTGAAGAGGGGGGAGTTTCAGATCTTAGATGACGCAGTAATGAGGTTTTAGGCGCTGGGGACGGTGATGGTGAAGCTGGTTTTTACACCAGGTTGGGAGGTGGCTTCGATAATACCATCGTGTGCTTCGACTGCGCGTTTGACGATTGAGAGGCCAAGGCCAGTGCCTTTGATATCGGATTGGCTGTGGTGCTTGTCGACTCGGTAGAAGCGTTTGAAAATGAAAGGCAGGTGGGAGGAAGGGATACCAATGCCGTTGTCACTGATAACTATCTGCAGTCTGCCGCCAGAGAGTTTTGAAATGCTGAAGGTAAGTTTGAGATCACGGTTCTGGTTTTGTTTGACGGCATTTTCAAGCAAGTTGAACATGACTTGAGTCCAATAGAAGCGGTCGCCATTCAGTAGAATCTGTTCCGTAGGGAAATCAGACTTTAGCTTAGCTCCGGAACTCGTTATGAGTTGCTCCAGTCGTTCAATCACATCGTTGGCACATTCAATGAGGTCGAATGGCTCCCGGTTGAGTGCGGTATTTTCTCCTGACTCTAGCCTTGAGACGACTAACATGTCATCGACTAACCGTGAGAGTC